>JAYVJQ010000134.1:0-15061 GCA_043769055.1 Allobrachymonas sp. | reverse complement strand
ACGCCCTTGGCCAGCGGTAGCCGTATTGAGAGCGGTGACCTGATCACCACTGGCAACACGGGTCGTACCCAACTGCGCTTCACTGATGGCGGCATGGTCTCCTTACAGCCCAATTCACAATTCAAAATCTCGCGTTACACCGATGCAGGCGATGGCAAGCAAGACAGCTTCCTCGTGGATCTCGCGCGCGGGGGCATGCGCGCTCTCACCGGCTTGATCGGCAAGCGTAACCGTGAGAACTACAAGGTCAACACGGCCACCGCCACCATCGGCATTCGCGGCTCAGGCTTCTCCATGGCCTACAACCCAGATGGCACATTAGGCGTGACCACTGAACTCGATGCCATTGAAGTGTGCACACAAGCAGGTTGTATCGGCTTGAATTTGGGTGAGTCCGCTTTGGTGACCAGCGCACAGTCCTTGCCCACGCGTACGCGCGAACGCGCTTCATGGAATCCGCCCAACCCCCGGCGCCTGATCACAGCCCGCAATGACGACATCGACAATCAAGGTCGCGCTGCAACCATTCGCGTTGAAACAGGTTTGGCCTTGACAAGTTCTGGCCTAAGCGCTGGCGAAGGGATAGGCGATATTCGCCTGTATTTAAATGGCGCAGCCGCTGGCAACACCGAAACCGGCACGATTTTGGGCTACGCCGCCAATAACGCGACCAATGATCTAGGCAAATCCGGGCAAATCACAGTGGTGAACCGCTCTGGCTCATTGGCCAGTGGTGATTTGATGATTCTGGGCACTTGGCCTGGTGCGCAATGGACTGGGGAGCAAGCTGACACACTGTCCAAATCTGCCTTCGTGATGGGGGTGCCAACGCCTCAATCTAACTTAAACGCTGCGGCAGGCAGGCAAGCCCGCTACGACCTGTCGCAAGCCACGACGGTGTTTTCAAGCTACACCCTTGGCCAAGGCACCTTGCTGCCCTCCAGCCATGTCTTGGTCGATTTTGGCAATACACAGCGCCAACTTGGCGTTCAACTGGATCTGAGCATGACGCCTATTTCCAGCAGCACACTGTCGAGTCCTCAGGCCTTACTACAGGCCACGCAATACAGCTACACAGGCACTGCCAACAGCTCTACTGCTGGCTTCTCAGGTGAGCTGAGTTTGAGTAATAGCTACTCCTCGACGGGTCAATTCAAAGGCTTTTTTAGCGGACGAGCTGCTGAAAAAATTGGCCTGAGCTTTACAGCCGAGACACCGAGCTATGGTGATATCGCAGGCGCTGGTGTCTTTGCGCGCGGTGCGCTCACTTCTGCGCCACCGCCGCCCCCCCCTCCGCCACCACCCCCTCCTCCACCGCCCCCTGCCCCACCAGCATCCTTGGCTTTGACGAGTTCGGGGCTAGATGACTACAGCGACAGCGCGACTCGTCTGTATCTCTCCGGCACCATCACACAATCGAGTGGTGGCAGTTTGCAGAGCTACACCTCAAGCAACAATCAACAAGCTCAGGGCGGCACAGTCACCGAGCAATCTAGGCTTGGCTCGGCAGCCAGCAACGATCTGATGATCCTGGGTTCTTGGGCCAATATGAACTGGAGCGGTAGCAATCCCGGCACCTTGAGCCAATCGGGCTTTGTGCTTGGACAACCCGCTTCAAACCAAACAGTGAGTGGTTTCAGTGATTTACGCGGACGATACGATTTGACGGCCGGGACTCCGGTTTACACAAGCGCGGGCCCCAGTGGCACACTGCTCAGCTCTAGCAATGTGATCGTTGATTTTCGCAGCGCCTTTGCGGCGATGGACATCAATTTGGATCTCAACCTGCCCAGCATCTACCTAAATCCAGCAAACACGCCGTCCAATTCATCTGCCGGCGGTATGACCCACCAACTGCGCGGATCGGCCACAGCCACGGGTGCAGGATTTACGGGCGTATTGGGTGCAACCACCCAGTATGGCGCGTTCGCGGGCACTGGCACGGCAGCAGGATTTTTTGGTGGCCCGCAGGCAGGCACGCTTGGTTTGAGCTACAACGCAGAAATCGCCTCCAACGGCAATATTGCGGGTGCAGGACTATTTAGTCGCAATACCAACGTCTCAATCCCTGGATCCTCGGTATCTCAAAGCAGCTATCAATTGCATGCCCTAGATGGCAGCAATCGATTCAATTTCGCAGATGCCTACTACACCTATAGAGGTAATATATTTTCTCTCGGTGAAGGCAGCGCAGCTTTCTCAGGCACACAGCTGACCAGTTGGGCTGACGATATCAATACACTGAGCCAAACAGGCCCCGCGACACCTGTGCCCCTGCATGGCGCAATTGGCCAACCGGGAGAGGCCAATTTTCTAGGTTGGGGTTCTTGGGCAACTGGTAGCCATGCATACGACGGCACCACCGCTCTGAGCAATGTTCACTACATCGTTGGCAAACCAACAACAACCATGCCGACTATCGGCAACGCCACCTACAGTTTAATTGGCGGCACGGTGCCCACCTCCAGCGTAGGCGGTACGGGGCAACTCTTAAGCTCAAGCAACTTGGCTGTGAACTTTTCCACAAGCAGCATCACGGCCAACATTAACCTGCTCTTTGGCAACACGGATGCGAGCTTCAGCACGTCCGCAACCATTTATGGAAGCAGTTTCCGCTCCCAAGGTTGTAGCAACACCTATGTCAGCGGCATCTTCAGCGGGCCCAGCGCAATGCGGGCAGGCTTGGTGTATGGCTCAAATCACTCCACTTTGGGCAATATACGGGGCGCGGCCGCTTTCCAGACCAACGCGACCTTGCAGCCCAACTACTAAGCGTTGAGCCATTTGGTTTTGTTAACTGCTCATGCCCTGATCGAGCAAGGCAGAGCCTTACATGCTCAGGGTCAAGTGCCACAGGCCTTGGCGCTGTTTCAACAAGCCTTGGTGCAAGATGCCTCTGATTTGCATGCCGTCAATGCCTGCGCCAGCGCCTTGATCGACTTGGGGCGTACGCGCGAAGCGTTTCACCTACTTGATTTTCGCCGCGCTGCACTTTTGCAAGATACGGATTCTGCTTGCAATTGGGCGATTGTCTGTGAGCAGGTGCAGCAGATTCAATTGGCTATCGAAGGCTACGAAGCCGCCCTTGCGCTCGATCCCCAGCACCTGCGCGCACTCAACAACAGCGCTTTGCTCGCAGGCCAGCAGCAGCGTTGGAGCACTGCCATTGCTCGGCTTGAAGCGGCGCACGCACAGATATCTAGCGATGTGGGCATCGGCTTGAATTTATGCGATGCACTCACGATGGCGCATGAGGATGCGCGTGCCTTAGCGGTAATCGAGAGGCTGCATGCGCTTCAACCTAGCACAGCTGAACTGACTATTCGCCGCGCGACCTTGCTGGCCTTCAATCAACACTGGGAGCGCGCGCAGCAAGCGCTAGAGGCATTAAGCCAAGCTGCGCGTGAGATGCTAATGGGTTATTTGGAAACGATTGCCATCAGCGCTGGCCGCTTTGGCTGGCATGCCAAGCGCTTGCCCGAGCCGCAGATGCTGTACCAGTTGCATGCCTTCAAAGCGATGTTGGATTGCGATTGGCGTGGCAGAGAATCACTTGCGCAAAATCTGCGTGAATGGATTGCGCAATCGCATATCAACTTAGAGGCCCACGATTGGCGCGATTTGCAGTTTTTTGCACTCATGCTGCCTTTAAGCGAAGAGCTGCAAGGCCAGTCGCTCCAAGACGGCAGACGTTATTTCGTCAAACGCGCTGGCGAGCAACAATTGCCCCCATGGCATGAGCATGCAGATGGCCGGATTCATCTGGCGATTGCCGCGCAAGACACAGCCGATGAACGCCAGCGCTGTTTGCTCGCCGGCTGGCTCAAGCATGTGGATCGCGCCCGCTTTGCAATTCACCTCTATGCACAAACGCCTACGCCACAGGGCGCAAGAGATGCTGCGATTGCCCAGTTGACTGATTCCTACACAGATATCGCCGCCTTGAACAGCCTAGACGCCGTGCAAAAAATTCGTGCCCAACAAGCGCATATCTTTATGGATACGGCTTACTACACGCCTTCGTGCCGCGCCGAGTTGCCCTTCTTTGGCGTTGCACCCATTCAATTGCGCCATATTTCTTGGCAACGCTTAAACCCGGGCACCGTGCAATTCCTGATTGGCGATCATTTCACGCACCCCGAGGGTTACACAGCTTCAACAAATCACCATGGCGCTGTTCACGGGCCGACCTTAAGGATGCCGCACAGTTGCTGGCTTCACTGCGATGACACTTTTGCCGCTGCCACGCCCACGCGGCAATCGCTGGGCCTGCCCGAGACGGCTTTCGTTCTGTGCAGCCGAGTGGGTACGCCGATGATTGACCCTGAAACATTCACGCTGTGGATGCGCATGCTGCAAGCCTTGCCCCATGCCGTGTTGTGGCTTCCCAGTTTTGAGCGCACTGCGCAAACCAATTTGCGAACGCAGGCTCAAGCCGCAGGCATTGCACCCGAGCGCATCGTTTTTGCACCACCAGCCGCACGCGCCAACTATTTAGCGCAACTCAAACAAGCGGATTTGTTCCTTGATCCCTTATTGTTCAATGCCAATCACGGCTTGGTGGAAGCGTTGCGCATGGGCGTACCTGCACTCAGTTGTGCAGGGCACAACATGGCCGCGCGTTTGGGCGATAGCATCTTGCATTCAGCCGGTTTGGGCGATTGCGTCTTCGACAGTGAGTTGCTTGGCACCGATATCGCTCGGCAGCGCTACCTGAGGCGTGCAATAGAGCTAGGCTTGCAGCCCGAGGCGATTTCCCAGCTTAAACAGCATTTACAGATCCAACTGAGCAGCGCGCCACTTTTCAATTCAGAGCTACAAGTGGCGCAATGGCAGGCTGCTTGGCAAGAAATGGCCAATCAAGCACGGCAAGGCCTGCGCCACGGTAGCTTTAAGGCTGCCGACCTACAAAGCTAAATTCTCTATAACTACTAAATTGATAGCAAACTATGCATCTAGCATGACGGCTAAATGCCTATTTAGTTCTAAAATTAATGCGCTTGATCCCAATTTGAGCCTACGCCTACTTCGGCCACCAAAGGCACTTTGAGTTGGGCCACGCTGGCCATCAGGCGGGGGATTTCGGTTTTGATCCAGTCGATCTCGGCCTGCGGCACTTCAAACACCAGCTCGTCGTGCACCTGCATGATCATCTTGGTTTGCATTGCTTTTCCATCCAGCTCGCGCAGCACGGCATTCATGCTCAGTTTGATCAGGTCGGCAGCGCTGCCTTGCATGGGCGCGTTGATCGCTTGGCGCTCTAGCCCAGCAAGGATTGCGCCTTTGGCCATTTTGATATTGGGCATTTCGATGCGGCGGCCAAAAATCGTCTCGACATAGCCTTGGCTTTTGGCCACTAATCGCGTTTCGTCCATGTATCGCTTGACTCCTGCGAAGCGGGCAAAGTAGCGCTCGATGTAGTTTTTAGCGGCGGTGTTGTCAATGCCCAGCGAGCGCGCGAGGCCAAATGCGCCCATGCCGTAGATCAGGCCAAAGTTAATCGTTTTGGCATAGCGGCGCTGCTCGCTGCTGACCGCATCCAGCGCGATACCAAAAACCTCCGCCGCTGTAGCGCGGTGCACATCCAAACCTTGCGCAAACGCAGAAATCAAAGCTTCATCACCACTCAAATGCGCCATGATGCGCAGCTCGATTTGCGAGTAATCGGCGCTCGCTATTGAAGAGCCAGCAGGTGCCACAAAGGCTTCGCGTACGCGGCGGCCCTCTGCGGTGCGGATCGGGATGTTTTGCAAATTCGGATCGTTGCTCGACAAGCGCCCCGTCACAGCCACGGCCTGCGCGTAATGCGTGTGGACGCGGCCTGTGCGCGGGTGGGCCAGTTGGCCGAGCTTGTCGGTGTACGTGCCTTTGAGCTTGGAGATGCCCCGATGCTCCAAAATTTTGGCAGGCAAGGGGTAGTCTTCCGCCAGCTTTTCCAGCACCTCTTCATCGGTGCTGGGCGCACCAGTGGCGGTTTTCTTCACGACTGGAAGCCCCAATTTAGTGAAGAAAATTTCGCCAATTTGTTTGGGCGATGCGAGGTTAAACGGCTGCCCGGCTAATTCATAGGCTTCAGTTTCAAGCTGCATGATGCGTTGCCCAAGCGTATGGCTTTGACTGCTGAGCTGCTGCGCATCAATCAACACGCCATTGCGCTCAATGCGATACAAACTCTCTGAGCTTTCAATTTCTAGCGCGTAGATGCTGCGCAGTTTGTCATTCGCCTGCAAGCGAGGCCACAGCGCCAAATGCACATCCAGCGTTTGATCGGAATCTTCACAAGAGTATTCTGCCGCCTTGGTAATTTCCACTTGAGAGAAAGAAATTTGATGCGCTCCTTTGCCGCATAAATCTTCGTAGCTGATCCCTTTGCGGCCCACATGCCGCTCAGCTAGGCTGGTGAGATTGTGTGGCTTATGGACTTCCAGCACATAGCTTTGCAACATGGTGTCGTGCGCGTAGCCCTGCACCTCGATGCTGTGGTTGGCCATCACATGGCGGTCGTATTTGATGTGTTGACCAAGTTTTTTGTGGTTCGGATTTTCTAACCACGGCTTGAGCTTGGCGAGCACTTCGTTCAGAGGCAATTGCTCGGGCGCATCGGGGTAGCTGTGCGTCAGCGGAATGTAGGCGGCAACGCCCGGCTCGGTGCTGAAGCTCAGACCCACGATCTGGGCTTGCATTTCGTGGATGGAGGTCGTCTCGGTATCGAAGGCTACCAGCGGCGCGGCTTGGATTTTGGCAAGCCAACGATCGAAGGCTTCCCAAGTGAAAATCGTATCGTAGCTTTTCGTGCTGACTTGGCTCACGGCGGGAGCAGGCTCAGCAAACAAATCGTCCATCGCGGCTGATGCAGACGAGGGCGCAGGCGCAGATTGCTTGCCCAAGCTCGCAGCCAGCCCCTTGAAGCCAAATTTTAAGTAAAAACTGCTGAGCGCCGGCATAGATTCTTCGCTGAGTGCTACTGAATTCATAGCGGGTAAACTTGGCAGTTCTGCCTGCAAATCACAATCAACTTTGATCTTGAGCAGCTCGCGCCCCTTGGGCAGCCACTCGCGCGCCTTGCGCAAATTCTCTCCCGCCACGCCTTTGATCTCATCGGCGCGCGCCATCAGATTTTCTAGCGAGCCATATTCGGTAAGCCATTTCGCTGCCGTTTTGGGGCCGACTTTTTCCACACCAGGCACGTTGTCCACCGTATCGCCCACGAGGTTTTGATAATCGAGCATGAGAGAAGGCGGCACGCCAAATTCTGCCGTCACGCCAGCGATATCGCGCTTTTTGCCGTTCATCGTGTCGATGATGGTGATGTGCTCATTCACAAGCTGCGAGAGATCTTTATCGCCGCTGGAGACAATCACTTCCATGCCCTGCTCAGCGCCGATGCGCGCGAGTGTGCCAATCACGTCATCGGCCTCCACGCCTTTGATAGCCACCACCGGCCAGCCGAGCAAACGCATCACCTCATGAATCGGCTCGATCTGGCTGCGCAAATCATCGGGCATGGGCGAGCGATTGGCTTTGTAGTCGGGATAGAGTTCGTCGCGGAAAGTCGGGCCGCTGGCATCAAAAATGCAAGCTGCATATTTGGATGGATACTGCGTGCGCAGTGATGCCATCATGTTGATCATGATGCGCATCGCGCCGGTCTTTTGCACTGTGCCATCGGGCAGAGTCACGCTCATGGCATCTCCGCCGGCAAAGAAAGCGCGGTAGATGTAGCTGGAGCCATCGACCAGCAGGAGGCGGTTTTCGGGGGTATTTTTCTCACTCATGAGGCTATTGTCCACCCTCTACAATCTGAGTTACTTTTGTCTTCATTAAAAATGGCTGTTTACACCGAAGTTTCTCCCGATACCGCGCAAACCTTGTTCACCGAGCTGGGGTTGGGTCAAGTCTCTGATCTCACTGGCTGCAAGGGCGGCATTGAAAACACGAATTATTTTGTGGATGCCGAATCCGGGCGCTATGTGCTCACGCTGTTTGAGCGCTTAACGCATGAGCAACTGCCGTTTTATCTGTATTTGATGAAGCATCTGGCTAGCAGAGGCATTCCCGTGCCCGATCCGCAGGCCGATAAAAATGGAGATATTTTGCTGACTGTGCAAGGCAAGCCCGCCTGCGTGGTCAACTGCTTGCGTGGCACCAGCGAGCTTGCGCCCAGTGCAGCGCACTGCGCCACCGTGGGCGCGATGCTCGCGCGCATGCACCTCGCGGGGCAGGATTTCTCCCGCAGCCAGCCCAATTTACGCGCCCTGCCTTGGTGGAATGAAACCGTGCCTGTGGTGCTGCCGTATTTGCAGCGAGATCAGGCGCAATTGCTCAGAAGCGAGCTGGCCTATCAGCATCATATTGCCGCGAGCAGCCTCTATGCCGCCCTGCCGCGCGGCCCAGTGCATGCGGATTTGTTTCGTGACAACGTGATGTTTGAAAACGGCGAGCTGACTGGCTTTTTTGATTTTTACTTTGCCGGCGTGGATACTTTTGCATTCGATATCGCAGTCTGCCTGAACGATTGGTGCATCGATTTGAGCACTGGCGAGCCTGATGCGCAGCGCCAAGCGGCATTCCTAGAGGCCTACAACCAAGAGCGCCCTTTGCAGGCAGCAGAGCGCATGCTCTTGCCTGCGATGCTGCGTGCCGGGGCTTTGCGCTTTTGGATTTCACGCCTGTGGGATTTTCACTTGCCGCGCGAAGCCTCGCTGCTCAAGGCGCACGATCCCACACATTTTGAGCGGGTGCTTCGCGCACGCTTGCAAGCTTTGCTGCTGGCCGCGTGAAGCAATTCACGCAATGACCATATAAGACCCTGATCGCGCTGAAACTTGTCATACTTCGCGCCATCCAACCGACCTATTGCCCATGAAACTTCAAATCATCCCCGCCAGCACCGGTTTTACTTGGGTGAAGCTGGGCGTACAAACTTTTTTTAAGCAACCGCTGGCGCTCGGTGGGCTGTTTTTCATGTTCATGGCGGTTGTCTCGATTTTGGCGATTTTGCCGCTGATTGGCACAGCATTGGCGCTCATCATCGTGCCTGCAGCCACCTTGGGCCTGATGGTCGCATCGCTGGAGGCGCATCGCGGCAAATTTCCCATGCCTTCGGTGCTCGCCACGGCGTTTCGCGCTGGGAAAAGCAAGATGCGCTCAATGCTGGTGCTGGGCACGATCTACGCCGTCGGCTATTTGCTCATCGTCGGGCTCACGCATTTGATTGACGATGGTCTGTCAGCCAAGCTGTTCACCAAAGATGGCGAGATTGACCGCGCCGTGTTGGACAACGCTGCGGTGCAGACGGCCATGTTTGCACGCATGCTGCTCTTGGTGGCGCTCTCGACCTTATTTTGGCATTCACCCGCTCTGGTGCATTGGTACAACGTGCCACCCACCAAAGCAATTTTCTTCAGCCTGGTGGCTTGCCTGCGCAATACCGGGGCTTACATCGCTTATGGCCTCGGTTGGTTTGCCTTGATCGGCGCTAGCGGTATGCTGATCACGCTGATTTTTAGCTTACTCGGCTTCAAAGGTTTAGGCGCGGCCCTGATGGTGCCGCTGGCGCTGACTGTGAGCGCGATGATCACCACCTCGGCTTATTTCACCTTTCGAGATAGCTTTGTGCATCCGCAGGAAGGCGAGCAGCCTTTGCATCCACCCACCGCTTGAATTCGTATATCCTCAGTCATCAAGGAGATTTTCATGCCCCAACACACGCTGGACGGTCGCAGTGAGCAGGAACTGCTTTGGTATCAACGCCGCAGTTTTATGAAATCCGCCGCCGCGTGGACTGCCATGGGCGGCAGCGTCGCCGCGCAAGCCCAGCAACGCAGCAATATCGTGGAGTTGGTGGGCGATGCGCTCGTCAACGGCAGCCGCCTGACACAGCAAACCATGTTGCAAACCGGCGACCGAATTGAAACCGGACCCAATTCCAACTTGATTTTCGTGATTGGCAACGCTTCCTTCCAAGTGCGGCAAAACTCGCGCTTGGCAGTCGAGCGCGGCGCATCGCTCAATGCAGTGAGCGTATTGCGCTTGCTCACAGGCGCGGTGGCTAGCGTGTGGGGCAAAGGCACTAGCCGCCAAATCGTCACACCCACGCTGACCGCCGGTATTCGCGGCACAGGCGTTTATACCGAGGTGCGGCCTGCGCAAAACTTCCGCTCTTATTTTTGCAATTGCTACGGCACAGTCGAGATGGCTGCTGGCACAGAGCGCGCCCTGTCGCGCGCCGATTACCACCAAGCCTTTTGGGGCGAGGCAGCGCCCGTCAATGGCCGCTTACTCACCCCCGCTGGCGCGATTAACCACACCGATGAAGAGCTGGAAGCACTGGCCCGCCTGATTGATCAACGCACCAACTGGCAGATCATGGGCAAAAAAGGCAGCAAAGATGGCAAAGGCTATATGGACGAAGCGCCAGGCAATGTGCATCCAGCCGCAATCCCGCGCTGATGCCCTGATTGGGGTAATTCCTCGCCGATAAAGCCCGCGCAGCTCGCCTGCCCGGGCTTTTTTGTTTAGACTGGCAGCTTCGATCAAACGGAGATAGCCATGACAATTTTGCGCCGCAGTTTCACCTTGTCAACAATAGCAACAGCCGCCTTGCTGGCCGCTTGCGTGACAGCCCCCACCAATTTCACCTACCAGCCCTTCCAGCAACCCGAAGGCGCATCGGGCATGACGGAGAAGCCAGGCTGGGCGACTTCAAAGTTCGCAGTAGCTGCAGCCAACCCGCTGGCCACCGATGCGGGCTACCAAGTGCTCAAAGCCGGCGGCAGCGCGGTCGATGCGGCGATTGCCGTGCAGCTCGTGTTGGGCTTGGTGGAGCCGCAATCGAGCGGTATTGCAGGCGGCGCATTCCTCTTGCACCACGATGGCAAAAAAACAGAAGCCTTTGATGGCCGCGAAACTGCGCCTGCTGGCGTGGATGAAAACCTTTTCATGAAAGATGGCAAGCCTCTGGCCTTCTATGAAGGCGTGGTCGGCGGCCGCTCAGTCGGCGTGCCGGGCACGGTGCGCATGTTAGAGGCCGCGCACAAGCAGCATGGCAAATTGCCTTGGGCCAAGCTCTTTGAACCTGCTATTGCCTTGGCCGAAGGCGGCTTCAAAATCAGCCCGCGCCTCAATACACTGGTTAAAGCTGATGCACATTTAAAGAAAGACCCAACAGCCGCTGCGTATTTCTACAAGCCCGATGGCGATGCGCGCGATGAAGGCTTCAATCTGCGCAACCAAGCTTATGCCGATGTGTTGAAGCGCATTGCCGCAGAAGGCAGCAAAGCCCTGCACGAAGGCCCGATTGCCCAAGCGATTGTGGACAAAGTGCAAGGCCACAAAGAAAACCCCGGCAAGCTCACCATGGCCGATATGGCGGGCTACCAGCCTAAAAAGCGCGATCCGATTTGCATGGACTACAAGGCCAACGCCAAAGACTACGTGATCTGCGGCATGCCTCCGCCCTCATCGGGCATGATCGCCGTGGGCCAAATTTTGGGCACACTGGCGCAAACCAATGCAGGCAACATCCAGCTCGAACCCGATGGCCTGCCCGGCCCTGGCTGGCTGCATTTGTACACTGAGGCTGCTCGCCTCACGTTCGCGGATCGTGCGCAATAC
Organism: Allobrachymonas sp.; assembly: GCA_043769055.1. Classification (GTDB taxonomy): domain Bacteria; phylum Pseudomonadota; class Gammaproteobacteria; order Burkholderiales; family Burkholderiaceae_C; genus JANMDU01. Next base: position 3,445 of record JAYVJQ010000134.1, on the reverse strand, counting down.
CTTGGCGACCCCGATTTCGTGCCAGCCCCCGATGGCAAGATCGGCGGCAATTGGAATTCCATGCTCGCCCCCGCGTATCTTGCGCAGCGCGCCAGCCTGATCAAAGCCACCAGCATGAAAGGTGATGCCAAGCCCGGCGAGCCAGCAGCTGTGAAATCCGCCTTCGGCAAAGCCGCCGATCAGCCTGAATACGGCACCAGCCACATCAGCATCGTCGACGGCTATGGCAACGCCATTTCCATGACCACCACGATTGAAGATGCGTTTGGCGCGCGTCAGATGGTAAATCCAACAACGCCCTCCGGTGGCGGTGGATTTTTATTAAACAACGAGCTGACCGACTTCAATTACAACCCCAACGATGCAGCGGGCAAGCCCACCGCCAATCGTGTGCAACCCGGCAAGCGCCCGCGCAGCTCGATGAGCCCCACCATCATTTTTGACAAAGCCGATGGCAAAGTCGTCATGACTGGCGGTAGCCCCGGTGGCGCATTGATCATTCACTACACCGCCAAAACGACCTACGGCATGCTCAACTGGGGATTGAATGCCCAGCAAGCCATCAACTTGCCCAACTTTGGCGCAGGCGGCGCTCCCACTCTGCTCGAAGAAAAGCGCTTCCCAGCCTCTACTGTTGATAGCCTCAAGGGCCGTGGTCATGAAGTGCGCGAGCAAAGCATGGTCAGTGGCTTACAAGCCATTGGCCGCACGAGCAGCGGCTGGTTTGGCGGTGCAGATCCACGCCGCGAAGGCGTGGTGCGCGGCGATTGATATTGATGCTTGAGAGCCTGTTTTTAAAGCAAAAACAGGCTCTACCCGGCACGAAATATGCGCAGAGTGCTATTATTTTGAGAGTGCTGCCTGCGTGATGGCAGACAGCGTGCCACGCGTCGTGATCACCTCGGGGCTGATGATCAACTCGATCAGCGTGCCTTGATGATCTTTCAATCGCGTCAACGCGCCAAGAAGTTGTGCTTCAAATTCATCGGTGTGCGTGATGCGCACGCCGTGGTAGCCGTAGCCGCGTGCGAGTTGCGAGAAATCTGCGCCGGCTATTTTGGAGCCACTGATGCGCTGCGGATACTCGCGCTCTTGGTGCATGCGGATCGTGCCATACGTGCCGTTATTGAGCACGAGCACGATGCTGGCCGCACCGTGCGCTGTCGCTGTCGATAACTCCTGCCCCGTCATGAGGAAATCGCCATCACCTGCAATCGTGAAGGCCACGCGACCTGTGAGAATATTCGCCGCCACGCCCGCGGGCACACCCACGCCCATGCTGCCGCTGGTGGGCGCGACTTGGGTTTTGAAGCCTTTAGCCAAGCCGTGATGCTGAAAATAGCGGTGCATCCAACTGGCGTAGTTGCCAGCGCCATTAGTGAGCACGGCATCTTCTGGCAAATGCTGCTGCAAGAGCTTGACGATACGTGGCATGTTGATGTGGCCAGCTTTGCCACCTTCATCATCAAACGGCAATCCGGGCAGGCCCTGTGGCTCAATCCATTGCCGATATTGCTGGTTAGCCGGCATAGAATCTGCGCTCCATGCTACAGAAATAGGAGCGGCGAGCACTTCTAAGCTGCGCGCCGCAGCATTCATCGTGGCGCAGATGGCCAGATCTGCTTGATACACGCGGTTGAGTTCTTCGGCACTCGCGTGAATATGAACCAGCTTTTGCTTCGGGCGCGGTGCTTCAATCAGCGTGTAGCCGCCCGTGGTCATCTCACCCAAACGTGGGCCAATCACGAGGAGTAAATCCGCCTCTTTCACGCGCTTGGCCAGCGCCGGGTTGATGCCAATGCCCACATCGCCTGCGTAGAGCGGATGATGGTTGTCAAACGTGTCTTGAAATCTGAAGGCATTGGCCACAGGCAGTTGCCAATTCTCAGCAAAGCGCTGCAAGGCTTGCGCGGCTTGCACCGTCCAGCCGCCACCGCCTGCAATGACCAGAGGCCGCTCACTTTTCAGAAGCATCTCGCGCAGGCTGCGCAAGACGCCCGGGTCGCTCCAGCTTTGTACCGGCTCAACTTTGGGCAAAGGCTGCGCTTGCGTCAACTCGGTCAGCATATCTTCCGGCAAGATCAGCACCACCGGGCCGGGGCGGCCATTCATGGCAGTGGCAAAGGCGCGGGCGATGTATTCGGGGATGCGGCTGGCATCGTCGATGCGCTCGACTCGTTTTGAGATCGATTTGAAGAAACTGAAAAAATCCATCTCCTGAAACGCCTCGCGATCGCGCATCTCAGCGCCCACATCGCCCACCAGCAACAGCATGGGCGTGGAATCTTGGAAAGCGGTGTGCAGGCCAATGGCGGCATTGGTCGCGCCCGGCCCGCGCGTGACGAGGCACACGCCGGGGCGGCCCGTGAGCTTGCCCGCAGCTTCTGCCATGAAGGCCGCACCGCCTTCGTGGCGGCAGGTGATGAACTGAATTTTCTCGCCGTGCTCGGCAAAACCATCGAGCACCGCCAAATAGCTCTCGCCGGGCACACCAAAAGCGTGCGTGATGCCCTGCTCGATCAGGCATTGCACGAGTAAATGGCCAGCCAAAGTAGAAGAATTGTTTGTCTCGTTCATAGGGGCATTATGGCAAGCTAAAATACGTTTTGCTTGGAGAGAGTTTTTCAGTAAATCGCCGAAGGCGCAGCTTCTCATAGAAGTGAACGCTCAGGCAAAAGGACAAGCAATGAGAGCCGCAAGGTTTTCATATTCTGTTGGAGAGAGATTGCACCCGATGCAATCCACCGAAGGGGCAAATGGCCGTTCTTGGCTTTGAATCTCTCAGGTAAAGCGGACAACAGGGTTCCCATTCACTTGGTGCATACTGGGTGCGTTTTTCTTTGGAGCCCTCATCCGTGTCTGATACAGCCCTGCTAAACACCCCTTTAAACACCCTGCACATCGAGCTGGGTGCTCGCATGGTGTCTTTTGCGGGCTACTCGATGCCCGTGCAATACCCCGCTGGCCTCATGCAAGAGCATGCCCACACGCGGACTGCTGCGGGCTTGTTTGATGTGTCTCACATGGGCCAGCTTGTGCTGCGCGGCGCGGGAGCTGCTGCGGCGTTTGAATCGCTGATTCCGATGGATGTGATTGATTTGCCTGTGGGCAAGCAGCGCTATGGTTTGTTGCTCAATGAGGCAGGCGGGATCATTGATGATTTGATGTTCATCAAACGCTCATCAAAACCTGGTGGCAACGATGAAGAAATTTTTGTAATTGTCAACGGTGCTTGCAAGGTGGGCGACATCGCGCATATGCGCCAACACATTGGCGCGCGTTGCGAGATCGTTACCATGCCCACGCAAGGCTTGCTTGCACTGCAAGGCCCGCAGGCTGTGGCGGCTTTGTCGCGCCTCATCCCTGGCGTAGAGAAATTGGTGTTCATGACCGGTGGTTGGTTCAATTGGAGCGGCGTTGATCTGTTCATCACGCGCAGCGGCTA
>JAYVJQ010000133.1:0-2533 GCA_043769055.1 Allobrachymonas sp. | reverse complement strand
CTTTTTGCGGGCAGGTTTGGCGGCGGGCTGGGTGCTATTATTTTGATAGCTTTCTGCGCTTATTTCTTGCCGGCTAGTGGGCGTTTTTGCTTTAGATTTACCAGAAACCTCCGTCAGCAGCGCCTGCGCTTCTTGCATGGCATCACCGCCACCTGCGCGCTCGTAAGCATCTAAGCTGGCAGTTGCGGGAGCAGTGTCTTCTTCAAAATCTGCAGCGCTGGCTTTGCGGGCTGCGCGCGAAGCTTGTGACGGGCGAGCCGGTGCATCGTAAGCGTGGGGAGAGAGTTGGGCGGCACGTTGGGTGGGGGCGGGAGGCAGAGGCATGGTGCAGTGGTCTCTTGGGTGGGGTTGAATGAGGGTATGAAAATGTCGCGCAGAGCTCAACCCGGCGCTGGCGCAAAGCAGTCTGAAAACAAAAAAGCCACCCGGCAGGCCGAGCGGCTGATCTGTTGGAGTCTGCAATGACAGGGAGCAATTCCCCGGTCGGTATCAAATTCATAGCACCACTCTACACGGCGAAAACGCGCTGCGCAAGTGAAATATTTATGAAATTTACAGTAATTGTTGCTACGCTATAAAAAAGTGAGCGCTGACAAGGAGTTAGAGCTTTTAACGCACCAAAATCAAGCTGCTTTTTTCAGCGCTTTGACCGCTTTGAGCACTTCTTCCACATGACCAGGCACTTTCAGGCCGCGCCACTCTTCTTTCAAAACGCCATCGGCGCCGATCAAAAAGGTGCTGCGCTCGATGCCTTTGACTTTTTTACCGTACATGATTTTGTTTTTCACGACGCCAAAGCCGTGGCACATTTTTTCTTCGGTGTCGGCAATCAGCTCAAAGGGCAATTCGAGCTTGGCTTTGAATTCATCGTGCGATTTCATGTTGTCGCGACTCACACCGAGCACAATAGCGCCGGCTTTGACGAAATCTTTGTATTTGTCGCGGAACTGCATGGCTTCGGTGGTGCAGCCGGGGGTGTTGTCTTTTGGGTAGAAATACAGCACCATCATTTGACCTAGGTGGCTGTGGTTCGTTACCTTGAGGCCTCCTGTCGCGTTTGCTTCAAATTCTGGGAGGAGTTTATTAACGACGACGGCCATGGGTGTTCCAGTATCCGGGCCTCCCCCGAATGAGAGCGGCCCTGTTGCTTTGACTAACCCAGTATTTTAACCGTTTTCCACCCCGCTAGGCAGCCTTCTCTAGCCAAGATGCCCTAGATGCTGCGCAAAGAATGTGAGCGCATGCTCTCGCGCCAAATCAGCACTGGCCTTATCATACGATGCACGCTCATCACAATTGAAGCCATGCTTTGCGGGATAGACGTGCACGACGGCTTGTGGATACGCCGCTTGCAGCTGGGCCACACCGTCCATTGGCACGTAATCATCGCAGTCCGACAGATGCGCCATCACAGGGCAATTGAGCGGCTCGGCCAGCTCTTTGTGCATGCCGCCGCCGTAATACGGCGCGCTGGCGGCCAAGCCTTGCAGCTTTTGCGCCGCGCGCCAACTCATGAGGCCGCCCCAGCAGTAACCCACGATGCCGACCTTCAAGCTCTTGGGCGCACCAGCGGCTTGGCCCGCGCGCGCGGCGTGGTCAATCGCGGCTTGCACATCGCCCAGCAACTGGGGTAGCAAAGCTTCGCCAGCTGTTTTTAATGCAAAGCCCTTGGGCATTTCCTCGGGCGTGTAGCCCAGCTCCGTGCCTGCGGCCACGCGGTGAAACATGGCGGGGGCGATCACGAAATAACCTGCTTGCGCGTAACCGTCGGCCACATTGCGGATGTGCTGATTCAAGCCAAAGATTTCTTGCAGCACGACCACCGCGCCCTTGGCTTGGCCTGAAGGAGTTGCTTCGTAGGCTGCAATTTGCGCGCCGTCAAAGCTCGTTAAGTGAATCATCTGCCCCATGTTGATCTCCTTCAAGCTTGCAACTTGCGCTGCACAAAATCGAGCCGATCTTGGCCCCAAAACATTTCGCCGTCCACCACATACGTCGGCGCGCCAAACACACCCATGTCGATGGCCTGCTGCGTGGCTGTGTCGTATCTCTCTTGCACGGCTTGGCTTTGCGCCTGCGCGATCCTCTCGGCGGGTAACCCGAGGGAAAGCAAAATTTCTGTCAACGTCGCCTCCAATGCAATATCGCGTTCTTCAGCCCAGCATGCTTTTTGAATCGCACCAGCCAGCCCAAAAGCCTGCGCTGCGCCATCGTGCAAATCCACAGCGATGATGAGCTTGGCTGCATCATCGCCACTCACAGGAAAAAACTTGGGGCTTATGTTCATCGGGAGTTGCAAGTGTTTGCTGAAGCGCGCAAGCTCAGCCAAGCGATAGGCTTGACGCTGTGGCGCACGTTTGGGCAAAGGCAGCCCGCCCGAGACCGGGAAGACGCGCCCCAAATCGACCGGCAATACGCGAATCGCAGCGCCCGCTTTGAAAGCGATGGCTGCTAGCCGCTCATGACCGAGATAAGTCCACGGTGATTGCGGCGCAAAATAATAATCAACTGTCTTGCTCACGGGTCATCCTCA
>JAYVJQ010000132.1:0-4514 GCA_043769055.1 Allobrachymonas sp. | reverse complement strand
GCGATCTGGATGGACAACGCAGACGTAGGCCAAGACATTTGGGGTAACAACGCGATCCTGGCTTATGTGCCCAATATGGGCGGCAGCGGCGGCGATATCAGCTTGGCTGAGCCTGCATTTGGCTTCACCAACGTGATCAAAGGCCACCCATTTGCTGAGACGCCTTACTACGAGAACAACAGCAAGACTTGGGTTTATGGCGGAACCTTTGAGCGCCGCCCCAACATCAGCTACAACACCGCTGGCTTCTTGTTCCAAAACTGCAAGTGATCGCTTGATCACTAGAAAGACATTGCAATGAGCAAACAACGAACCCTGATCGCGCTGGTGGCCGTGGTGGCCATCATTGATGGCGTGCGCACCACGATTGCGCCGGGCGAGCCTGTGACTGGCTTGCACAAGCACGACGAAGATGCGCTGATTGCCTGCGGATCTGTGGAAGATCGCACGGCGGCTGCGGACGATGCCAAGGCGGATGCCAAGGCGCAAGCTAAAGCTGACGCTGAATTTCAGGCGGCGCGCGAAGCTGTGATTGCGCAGCAAGAGACCGTTGCTGCACCTGCACCTGCACCTGTCGCTGGCAAAAAGAAGTAACCCAACCCTCTCATTTTTAGGAGCACAACATGCCCTCTCAAAACAACTCTGGCTTGCAATTCAACAAACGCCACGCGATCACGATTGTGGCGCTCATAGCTGTGGCGGCCAATCGCTTCATGGCCTACGACGGCGGCTACGCTACGTCAGCAGGCGGCGTGAAAGATTGCCAAGGCATCTCTGAATCAGAAGCTGCGATCAATGAAGCGCTGCCAGTGGTGACGGATTATTCCTTTCCTGTGGAAGCCTCCGCTGCGATTGCCTTTGGCGATTACATCAAGCCGGCTGCAGACGGCTCTGGCCGCGCTGCTGTTGGCTCGCTGGTTGATCATTGTGGGCGCGCTTTAGGCGCGGCTGCGGTGGGCCAGCTGGTGGAAGTGCAATACATCCGCCACGTGCATCCTTGATAACTAGTCGCAGCCTCAGCTCCGATATCGCATTGCCATGATCTACGCTACCCGCCAAGATATGACGCAGCGCTTTGGCGAGGCTGAGCTGATTGCGCTGACTGATCGGGATGGCACGGGGCAGATTGGCGCTGCGGTGTTGGCGCGCGCGATGGATGATGCGCAAGCTACGGTGGATGGCTACATTGGCAAGCTGTATCGCTTGCCTTTGGTTGGCTGCATCAAGCCTGCCACTGTGCCGACAGGCGGCACGGCGAGCACTGCCTTCTACGTCAGCCCGCCGATGCTCACCCGCTTGAGCTGCGATTTGGCGCGCTACTACCTCTACACAGATTTGCCAGATGAACATGAAGTGAGCCGCCGCCACAAGCAGGCGATGGCTGAGCTGATGAGCATTGCTACGGGGAAGACGCAGCTCGTTTGCCCTTGGGGCGGCTCGCCCGGCGTGGCGCTGGATGCTGACCCACTGCAATCGCATGACGTGATGCACAGCTTTGCGCCGCGCCAGCTCAGTGCTGACAGCTTGCGTGGCTTTGGCTAAACGGATTTAGCCATGCTGCTGCAAGAGAACTTATTTGATCTAGAGCCTGCGATTTTGGCGCGGCTGCGCGAGCAGCTCGCTGAGCTTCGGCCGCCGGTCAAGGTGCTGACGGCTGCTGATTTGGATGGCGTGCCAGAAAACCAGCAATTCACGCCGGCTGTGCATTTGATCTACCGTGGCTATGGCGTGGCAGAAAACAAGCACGATGCCACCTCGGCTCGCATCACGCAAGAGTGGCTTGCCGTGGTGGCCACGCGCAGCCAGAAGGCTTTGCGCGCGGGCGACGCGGCGCGAGACAGCAGCGGCGCGATAGCTATGCAGGTGTGCGCCGCGCTTATGGGCTTTAAGCCAACTGGCGCATCCAAGCCGATGAAGCTGGCCAACGCACCGGACGCGGCCTACAGCGCAGGCTATCACTATTTACCGTTGGCCTTTGAGGCTGAGATGACTTTGCAACCCAAGAGAGAAACACCATGAACGACAAAACCACACCAGAAGTAAAAAAGCCAGAAACCAAGCCTTTCGCTGTGAAGCAAGGCTTTTGGCTGGCCGATAAGCACTGCGCTGCTGGCGAGCAAGTGGAGCTGACGGCTTCGCAGGCGAAGCGCTTAGGCGAGGTTGTGCAGCCTGCCAAGGCCGCTTAAACGCACACATCACGCAATCCTCAACATTTTCAAAGGACGACTATGGACACGATTTACTATCCTTACCTCGGCTCAGGCAAGCTCTATGCAAAAGAAGCGGGCGCTGCGGCTGGCTTGATCCCAATTGGCAACGTCAGCAAACTTGAATTCGAGGTCAAGGAAGACAAAAAGCCACTCAAGGATTACACTAAGCAAGGCGGTGGGAATTACTCCAGCGTCAGCCGGATCGAATCCGTCACGGCTAAATTTACTGCGCACGATCTAAACAAAACAAACATCGCTCGCGCTGTATTTGGTACAGAGGCTACCGTGACGGGCGCTCCTGTACTTGATGAGCCGGTGGTTGGCTACAAGGGCGCGATCGTGAAGCTCAATCGCCCCAATCCTACCGGTGTAACGGTAACGAACGCTGCGGGCACAACCACCTACGCGCCAAATGTAGACTACGAGGTGCGCGCTGGCGGCATTTTTGTTTTGGATGCTGGAGCGATCACGAATGCGCAGGCATTGCTGGTGGACTACACGTTCGCGACCTACAGCAAGGTCGAAGCGCTGACCAGCGGTGCGAAGACGCTGCAGCTCTTTTTTGAAGGCTTAAACGAGGCAAACGAAGGCAAGCCTGTTCTGATCGATGCGTGGCGCGTACAGCTCTCGCCTGCTAAAGCTTTGGCCTTGCTGGGCGATGATTTTGCTGAGCTGGAGATGGAGGGCGAGTTGCTCCAAGATCCAACAAAAACGGGTGTAGGTATCAGTAAGTACTTCAAAGCTGATTTGTGCTGATCGTTGGCATGCTAAGCAAAAAAGGCCGCTATGTTAGCGGCCTTTTTTATGAGAGGCTGCGCTGCTTAGCGCAACACACTGGCGATGAGCCAGAGAATGAGAAAGACAGGCGGCACAACCAAGCCCGCCACGATGAGCCAGCCCCAGCCAAGCGCTGCGCCAAAGCTGATGCCAGCCAAGGCGCACCAGGTGGCGAATTTGAGGGGATTGATCGTTTGCATGCCCTGTACTTTACACGATCTGACGCTGTGCTGCACAGGCAGAGCTTAGGCGTATAAAACTAAAACAGTTTACTTGGCCCTGCTCGCGTGCGCGAGGCACATTAAGTGCATGGCTACCAGCAACAAAGTTCAAATTGACGTGACGGCAGACACTGCGCAAGCAGTCTCTGGGCTGGGCGCGGTCAAGCGCGAACTGGGCGATGTGGGCAGCAGCGCGAATGCGCTTGAAGGCTTTGCCAAGGGCGCAAGCTCGGGCCTGAATCAAGCGGGGCAGGCAGGCGCTCAGGCTGCTGGCGGCTTGAAGAAAACCAAGGATGAAGCCAGCGGCATTGCTGAGCAATTGAGCTTGGCTAAGACGCAGATTGCGGCCTTCATCAGCGCGCAGTTGGGCTTGGGCGCGGTGAAATCAGTGGCTGCGACAGCCGATGAATTTCAAAACCTGCAAGCGCGGGTCAAGCTGGCCACTGGCGAGGGTAAGGCTTTCACATCGGCCTTTGAGCAAATCACGGCGATTGCTCAGCGCACGAACTCTAATTTAGAGAGCACTGGCAATCTGTTTGCCAAGATTACCGATGCTGGCAAGAGCGCAGGGCTGTCGACTCAAGCCGCTATTGCGCAATCGCTGCGGCTGACCGAGACGATCAACCAAGCGGTGCAGCTCTCGGGCGCAAGCGCTACCGCATCTAATGCTGCGATCACGCAACTGATTCAAGGCTTGCAGGGCGGCGTGTTGCGCGGCGATGAGTTCAACTCGGTGATGGAGCAAGCGCCGCGCTTGGCCAAAGCGTTGGCCGATGGCCTAGGCGTAACCACCGGCGAGCTACGCAAGATGGCCGAGGCTGGAGCGCTCAGCTCAGAGACGGTGATTGAGGCGCTCAAAGGCCAATCGGACACACTCAAAACAGAATTTGGCACGCTGCCTGCAACCGTGGGCCGCGCAGTAGAGAACCTCTCGACGAGCTGGACGCTTTATGTGGGCGAGGTGGACAAGGCCAGCGGCGCAAGCAGTGCTGCAGCGAGCGCGATCAACCTGCTCTCCAACAATCTCTCGACGGTAGGCAACCTGCTCATTGATGCAGGTCAAGCGGCTGCTGGCTTCACGGCGTTTAAGCTGGCGCAAAGCTTCACTGGCATTGGCGTGGCCAGCGCGCAAGCGGCGACAGGCGTCGCGGCGAACACAGCGGCCACGGTGGCCAACAGCGCAGCGCATCAGACCAACACCGCTGCGGCCGCGCGCGAATCATTGGCCTTCAAAGCACTCGCTGCAGATGTGGCTGCGCAGGCTGCGGCGCTGGGTGGCAACACAGCATCAACGGTTGCGAACACG
>JAYVJQ010000131.1:0-3822 GCA_043769055.1 Allobrachymonas sp. | reverse complement strand
GAAGCACGCTCTAATCTTTACCGCATCATCGATGAGACGGCACAGTCGCATCAGCCGATTACTATTTCTGGCAAACGTGCGGATGCAGTGTTGCTGTCGGCTGAGGATTGGAGCGCCATCCAAGAGACGCTTTATTTGCTGGCTGTTCCCGGCATGCGCGAATCGATCAAGGCGGGTATGGCTGAGCCGCTCGCCAAGAGTGCGAAGGCTTTGAAGTGGTGAGCTGGGAAGTGGTGTTTGCAAAGCAAGCACTCAAAGATGCCAAGAAACTCAGCGCCAGTGGCTTGAAGCCCAAAGCGCAGGAATTGCTCAACATTCTTGCAGCCAATCCTTTTCAAAATCCGCCGCCCTTTGAAAAACTGGTGGGCGATCTTGCTGGCGCTTATTCACGCCGGATCAATATTCAGCATCGCTTGGTTTATGAAGTGTTTGCCGATTTAAAAACCGTGCGCGTTTTGCGCATGTGGACACACTATGAGTGATCAGACGCCACCAACGACAGACGACGGCGCCTTATCTCGCACCATTGGGTTCAGCGTCGCAAAGTTGATCAGCGAAAACTCTCCACTGCGAGGTAAAGAGGCGGCGGATTCGATGCAGTTGCACCTTTCAAAAATGAGCAACCAAGCGGGCGAAGAAGGTCTCACAGAAGAAGCTGTGATGAATATGATCGAGGAACGTGACTAGCGCACATTCGCCATCACCACCGCCCTCGTCACCTCATCCGCCGCAAACACATGCTCTACTCGCAGTGATGCCAGCGTGATGTCTTGCGGCGTGCCGAAGGTGGAGAACATGCTAAAAAAAGCTAACTCGCCATGCTTTGTTGCAAAGCGCGTGGTGAGCACGGGGGTCATTTGGCGTGGCCAAATCGCCAGCGCTTTCTTGCCCAAACGCTGTTGAAATTGCGCAGCCAATAGCTCTACGCGCTCCGTCAATTCAGGCGCCACGCTCGCGTCATCGCGCAGATGCGCAAGGATGGCAGGCGCTACTTCTTCTAAATTCGTCACATGCTTCATCATGCCTTCGGGGTGCAGCATCGCATCCAGCAGGTTGACGCTTTGATTGGGATTCTCGGCCAGCACCTGCGCCATCCACGGCATGAGCGTGAGCGAGAGCCACTGCGCGCCCCGATTCATTTGCAGCACATTCCACGCCGCATCCATCACCATCGCAGGCTGGGGCTCGTGCGCTTGCAGCAGGTGCGACAGCGCCTCGCGCACGGGCGCGAGCACCGCGCTGCCCCACTCACCGCCCTGATACACCGGCGCAAAGCCCGCCTGCAACAGCGCCGCATTGCGCAGCGCCAGCGGCGCTTGCAACTCGTGCAGCCAAGACAGGAGTAGCTCGCGGCTGGGCTGAGATCGCCCGCTCTCCACAAAGCTCACATGGCGCTGAGAAATGCCCATGCGCAAGGAAAGCTCAAGCTGGCTGATGCGGCGCGATTTGCGCGCGGTTTGCAAAGTGGCGGTGAGGGCGGGGTTGCTCATAAGAGGTGATTGGAGCATAAGGCGAAGAGATTTCAATTACCTCGCGCGTAATTGCGCTGATTCAAAGCGCGGCGCACAGTCGAGTTTTTTCAAAGGAAAGCCATGACGAATTCAACTGTGAAAACACTCTTAATCTTCGTGTTGATCGCGTTCAGCGCTCTAACCGCATGGGGCGTTTACACCGCTGGCGGCATCATCGCCATGGTGCTTCAGCATCTGAGCGGCCCTGTGGGCTGGCAGATATTTGCCGATTTGGTGATTGCGCTGAGCTTGTTCATCGTGTGGCTATGGCACGACGCGAAAAACCAAGGCAGAAACTTTTGGTTCTGGGCGGTATTCACGCTCACCTGCGGCTCATTCGGCCCGTTGCTTTACTTCATCACTAGAAAGACAAAAGCATGAGCGCGTCCCCAATTGAATGGGTGATCCGTGCAAGCTTTGCGGTGACGGGGCTGATCCACGCACTGCCGCTGGCAGGCTTGTTTGGCCGCACGATGTTGGAGCGTGCTTATGGCATCCGCTTGGGCGAAGGCCATGATTTAACGATTCTCATGCAGCACCGCGCCTTGCTTTTTGGTCTGTTGGCTGCAGCCTGCTTTGCGGCAATGGCCTATCCGACCTGGCGCTGGCCCGTTGGTATAGCCGCGCTCGTGAGCATGCTAGGTTTTGTGTTGATCGCCGCTATGCAACCGCACGGCTTGCCCATTGCCAAAGTGATGTGGGTTGATATTGGCGCAGCACTGCTGCTGAGCTTAGGCCTGCTGCTGCATTTCAGATCAGCAACCGCTCTTTGAGAGGTATCTGATGCATCGTTCACAACTATTGATTCATCTCATGCTGGCCTTGCTCTTCACCCACGAGCTGGATGCGATGACGCAATCAGAATGGCGCTTACTCTATGTGCTGCGCGGCTTGAGCGATGAGGAGGGCAGGTGGTGGTTTGTGGCCATTCATGTGCCGCTGTTTTGGGCGCTGATCGCGCTCACGCATCATGCGAGCGCGAAAGTGCAAGCGGTGAGCCGCCAAGGGTTTGCCGCGTTTTGCAGCGTGCATGCGCTGCTGCACTGGCGTTTGGCCAGCGATCCACTGTCTAACTTCAGCTCGCCGCTGTCTTGGAGCTTGATTCTGGGTGCGGCGGTGTTAGGGGGTATCTATCTAGCGATGGTGGTGCTCGATCACTCGAAGGCTTGAGTCGTTGGCATGCTGGAATATGCGCCGCCATGCATGAACGAAGATACTGTGAGTTGCCAACAGGCTGCGCGTTTGGGGCATTTCGCCCGACTGATTTGTGGTACCCCACCATGAAGGCGGGCGGAATGTCTCAAACTCGCAGCCGTTCCATCCAAAGCTATAAGCCCAGAACGCTCCCAAGCGCTGATAATCAAAGCATGCAATTTCTACAACGGGCGTCACCGCGCACCATCGGCATCGCCTCCGCAGTCATCACGATTGCGATTTGGACATCGTTTATCGTGATCGCGCGCTTCATGGCGCTCAAGTCGCTCACCTCTCTGGATATCGTGCTGTGCCGCATTGTGGGCGCTGCCTTGCTGCTGCTGCCTTGGGGATTTTTCATGGTGCGCAAGATGCAGCGGGAGAATCCGGGCGCTGAAATTTCACTGTGGATTTCGCCGCTGCCGCTCAAGCTCACTGTGCTGCTCGGCCTCTTCGGCGGCGTGGGCTATGCGGTGCTCGCTTACAGCGCATTCACCTTTGCGCCGGCTGCGCATGGCTCGGTGCTGATGCCGGGGCTGCTGCCGCTGACGACCGCGCTGCTCTCCGTGTTGTTGCTTGGCGAGATGCTCAACACAGGGCGCAAGCTGGGGCTGCTGCTCATTGCCTGCGGTGGCCTGCTGGTGGGCGGGGCTTCGCTGCTGCAAGCGTACACCGACAGCGCCTCGGGCGGCAGCGTGTGGAAGGGTGATTTGCTGTTTGTGTGCGCATCAAGCTGCTGGGCGTTTTATACGGTGCTGTGCAGAAAGCACAAGCTCGAAGCTGTGCCCACGACGATTGCTGTGATCGTGTTTTGCGCCTTCACTTACATCCCGATCTATGGCCTGCTCGTGGGCTTGGGTGCAGTTGCAAGCAAGCTAAGCACAGCGCCGCTGTGGGAGATTGCCTTCCAAACCTTTTATCAAGGCATGGGCTCGGTCGTGATCTCGGGCATTGCATTCACGCAGATGATTCGCTATTTTGGCCCCGTGCGCTCCACCATGCTCACAGCCATTGTGCCGGGGCTCTCGGCCTTGGGCGCGGTGATCTTCTTGGGCGAGCCGCTGGGCATCAATCTCATCATGGGGTTGGCCTTGGTGACATTGGGCATCATCGTGGG
>JAYVJQ010000130.1:0-6691 GCA_043769055.1 Allobrachymonas sp. | reverse complement strand
TTAGCCATGGGCATCTGCGCTACGCGCGCCGCACGGACGAGCGAGAGGCTACCGCTGCGGTATAGAGCTGTGGCTATAGCGCTACGCACTCCAGGCATCGAAATCAAGTTGTCGATATGCAGCCCCATGATCAAAGCATCGGGCTGGGCTTGATTCATCACCACAACGGGCTGTGATTTAGCTTGGCGCAGTGCCGAGCGAGGGTTGCTTTGAAATTCTGCTGCGTTCACATAGAACATCATTGACTCCTTTGTGATGGATTCATCATATGCGCCACCATTATTTCAACCACTGTACTGCCAATGGCAGCGCAGCAGCAGTAATCAAAGCTTGCAGTGCCAAGGCAAGACCAGCAAGCGCACCAGCATCGGGATGCACTTGCCAGGCCCGCGCTGCGCCGATGCCGTGCGATGCTGTGCCTAAGGCGAAGCCGCGAATGGCGGGGCTGGGGATGCGGATGGCATCGAACAAATACTTGCCGGCAATCGCGCCCACGATGCCGGTGAGCACGGCGCTGATCGCGGCCAGCGCGGCGATGCCGCCGATTTGCTCGGCCACACCCATGGCCACGGGCGCGGTGACGGATTTGGGCACGAGGGAGAGCAGCACCTCGCGCGGCAAGCCCAGCCATGAGCCGAGCAGCCACGTACTGCCTGCTGCCGCTGCGCCGCCGATTAAGGCTGCGGCGAGCAAGGCGCGGCCATGCGTGCGCAAGAGTTGGCGGCGCTGCCACAGCGGCCATGCGAGTGCGACCACGGCGGGGCCGAGCAGAAAATGGATGAACTGCGCGCCGGAGAAATACACCGGGTAGGCCGTGTGCGTTGCCAAGAGCACGCTGGCTAATATCAACACGCTCCAAAGCACCGGGTTGGCCCACGGCGGCTGGCCCCATGCGGTGTAGAGCCGATGCGTGATGAGGTACACCACGAGTGTGGCGGTGAGCCCAAAGAGTGGTGTGGCGGAGAGATACATCCACAATTCGACGAATTCTTTCATGCAGTGCCTCCTCCATCCGAGGGCTGGGCTGGTTGGGTGGACTGCGGCCAGAGCTTGTGCAGCACCCAAGCGGTGGTCAGCAGGCCGATCAAGGTGGAGAGGATCAGGACCACGGCCAATCGCCAGCCGTATGCAGCGATGAGTGAGAGGTGAACGATCACGCCCACGCCCACCGGGATGAACAAGAGCGACAAATGCGTCATCAAAGGCTCAGCGGCTTGGCTCACCGGCTCTGCGATGAAGCGCCCGCTGGGCAGCGCCAAAGCCGCAAGGATGATCAGCATGCCGAGCACGGGGCCGGGCAAGGTCCATTGCAGCGTTGATTGCATGAAGCGGCTGAGCAGCTCGCCGCCTGCTTGGGCAACGAGGAGCGCGGTGAAGCCGGTGAGCACTTGCATGGCTTGCAATGCTTCAGATCACACCCAAGCGCCCGGGATTGAAAATTCCTGCGGGGTCGAATTCGGCTTTGAGTTGCCGATGAATCTTGTTTAAGGGCGGTCTTTGTGCATCAAATCGGCTGATTGCCGTTATATTATCTATATAGTTTGCTATAAAAAGAGTAGTGCTTCCGCCTGCGGATTGCACGGCTTGGCGGATGCGTTGGGCGGCTTGCGTGCGCTCAGAAGACGGTGTGAACAGCCAGCGCTGGCCACCGAGCCAATCAATCATCGTATTGCCCAAACTCAAAGGCGCTGTGGTTTGCGGAACGCTGATGCGCCACAGATCATCACCTCGCGCCAAGCCATCTTTGAACCACGGCAATTGCAAATTACTTGCCGCGCGCCAGTCGGCTTGGGTTTCGGTTGAATCCATGCGCACGCCGCCAGCTTCGCTCGCCAATCGTTTGCAAGCAGATTCCACGGCTGCCACTGCGCCACGCAATCTTAAATAGAGAGAGGGCTTTCCTTCGTCAATGACCCACGAGCTGGCATTGAGTGGCAGCGGCTGGCCTGCCCATTCGTTGCAGCAGCGGATCGCGGTCGCCTCATCCATTTCAAAGCGCAGCGTGGCCTCGGCATGCGCAAGGGGCAGCACCTTGAGCGAGACTTGCGTGATCAGGCCCAGTGTGCCGAGGCTTCCAGCGAGCGCGCGAGACACGTCGTACCCCGCCACATTCTTCATCACTTGGCCGCCAAATTCCAGCAGTTCGCCGCGCCCATTGATGAGGTGCGCGCCGAGCACGTAGTCGCGCACACCGCCCACGCAGGCGCGGGCTGGGCCTGCGAGACCAGCGGCGACCATTCCGCCGATGGTGGTTTGTGACAATGCATGTGCAGGGGCTTCGACAAGCTCAGCCCGAACGGTAACGTAATGTGGCGGCTGGGATGACGATTCGAGCCTTTCTCCCACACTGAAGTGTGGCGGCTCGAAGGCAAAGCATTGGTTCTTCTCAGCCAGCGCAGCTTCCACTTCGGCCAGCGGCGTACCGGCTTTGACGGTGATGACCAATTCACTCGGCTCATAACTGACGATGCCGCTGTAGCTGCGCGTATCGAGGACGGGCAGCGTCGCATCCAACGGCTCACCATAAAAATCTTTAGTCCCGCCCCCGCGAATGCGCAGCGGGGCTTTGGCAGCGGAGGCTGCGTTGATCTGGTCAATGAAGGCGGTGAGGCTGGAGTCCATCATTCGATATTAACGGGACTGCGGCAAGCGCCACGTGAAGTTTGCTCAATACCAGCGTGAAATTGCCCACCAGCGTCTCAGCCGATACGCCGCTGCGCCAGCCCAGCCGCCGCGCGGCGCAAGCCTTCCACCAAGGCCGCTGCACGCACAGGTTTGCTGATGTAGTCGTCCATGCCCGCGGCCAGGCAAATCTCGCGGTCGCCTTCTAACGCATTGGCCGTCATGGCCACGATCCATGGGCGCACGGGTGCAGGATATTGGCTGCACAGCTCGCGCGTGGCGGCCAGCCCATCGAGCACGGGCATTTGCACATCCATCAAAATCACATCAAACGGCTGGCCTTCGCCAATCGCCTGCGTGACGGCATCCAGCGCCTGCTGGCCATCTGCGGCAACGCGCAGCTGGTAGCCCAAGCCGTTCAAGATCAGCGAGGCCACGCGTTGGTTCACCAAGTTGTCTTCGGCCAGCAAGATCGACAGCGGCAGCTCATCGGCCAAGCGTGGTGGCTTGGGCGCAGTGGCTGTTGGATTTGCTGCTTCAAGCAAAGGCGCTGGGCTGCTGGTTGGTGTATCAAACAGGCGCTGCAAAGCCTCTTGCATTGAAGCCGCCTTGACGGGCTTGAGCAGGGTTTGCGCAATACCCAAATCTTTGCCTTGATCCGCGCCCGAGCCGCTGGAGCTGAGCACGAGCACAGGCAACTGAGCTGCCGACAAGCGCTGGCGCAAGCGGGCAAGTAACTCATAGCCGCTCATCACTGGCATTTGCACATCCAGCACTGCTGCATCAAACACTTCGCCCGCATCAAGCCAAGCCAGCGCTTGCTCACCTGATACAGCGGCGCGTGGCTGCATGCTCCAGCGCGTGGTTTGCAGGGTGAGCAGGCGGCGATTGGTGGCATTGTCGTCCACCACAAGCAAGCGCCGCCCTTCCAAGCTAGCAGCTTTGCGCCCAAGGTAGGCGCTGGGGCCAGAGGGCACCGCCTCGCAGGGAATTTCCCATTGAAAGCTTGAACCCGCACCCACCGTCGATTCCACCCAAATACGCCCGCCCATCAGCTCGACCAACCGTTTGCAAATCGCCAAGCCTAAGCCTGAGCCGCCATATTGCCGCGTGGTCGATGCATCAACTTGGCTGAATACTTGGAATAAACGGTTCAAGCGATCCGCAGGAATGCCAATGCCACTGTCGCGCACCGCGCAATGCAGGCGCAACTGGCCGCTGGCTTCATCGCGCCGGGTCGATAGCGTGACCAAGACCTCGCCATTCTGCGTAAATTTAATCGCGTTGTTGATCAGGTTGATGAACACTTGGCGCAGTCGCGTTACATCGCCAAACACTGCGCGCGGCACATCATCTTCCAGCCAATACAGCAAATCAAGCCCCTTGGACAAAGCCGCGCTGCTGGTGATATCAAGGGCGCTTTCAATGCACTCTGCAAGATTCACGCTTTGGCGCTCCAGCTCTAATTGGCCAGATTCTATTTTTGAAAAATCCAAAATATTGTTGATCAAACCCAGCAATGCATCGCCACTGGTGCGAATCGTCTCGGCAAATTCACGCTGCGCGGGCGTGAGGGCTGTATCGAGCAGCAAATCGCTCATGCCAATCACGGCATTCATCGGCGTGCGAATTTCATGGCTCATATTGGCCAAGAATTCCGCCTTGGCTTGCTCACCTGCCTGCGCAGCATCTTTGGCGGCGATCAGCGCAGCCTCGCTTCGTTTGCGCTCCGTGATGTCGCGCCCAATACCCAGAACACCCACACACACGCCTTTGGCATCGCGCATGGCCACTTTGATCAGCTCGGAATAGCCTGGGTCTGTCCGCCTGCCTCGAAGAATCGGTTCTTGGTACACGATGGGCTCATTTGAAGTCATGGCCTGTCGATCTCGTTCGTTGAACCGATCTGAGTGCTCATGCCCAAACAACTCCAGCGCCGTCTTGCCGATCATGTCTTCCTGCTTCATGCCATGGTGCTTGCAGTAGGAAGGGTTGCACAGCACATACACGCCGTTGATGTCTTTCAGCCAAATCCAATCGGGCAAGGTGTTGATCAGTGTGCTCAGTTGGGCTTGCTTTTGTTGCAGCGATTCTTGGGCACTGAGATATCCCGTGACATCGGAGAAAGTGCGTACCGAGCCACCTTCTGGTAGCGGCTGAGTCATCACCTCCAGCGCACGCCCTAGGGCTTTGCGCATGTAGGTAACCGGCCCCGAAGCAGTCGCGTTTTGTTGCCCCGTCGCAATACGTGCCGCATTCGCCCATTCAGACAGACCATTGGAGGGCAGTTTTTCGCCCAACGATGAAAATCTCTTGGCTTCTTGTCGCACCAATTCAGCTTCGGCATTGGCCTCAAAGTCACCACGTTCAATCTGAATCTTGGCCAATTCATCCAACAGCGGCTGGGTCGCCATCAATTCTTCCGAGAAGCCCAGCAACTCACGGTAGCGCCGGTTGGAGTTCGTCACACGGCCATTGGCATCGATGGTGGCCAAGCCTTGACTCATGTTGTCCATGGCCACTTGCAAGGTCCGTGTGGTGTTGGCCAATTCTTGCCGGGCATTGAAACTGACAGTCACGTCTGAATAGGTGCGCACTACGCTGTTGTCTGGCAGGAGAGTGGTAACAATTTCTAGCACGAGGCCATGGCGGTTGCGCCGCAAATAGCTCCCTGGTGCGTATTTACTTTGACGAGTCTGGTTGAGGTGATCGTTCAGGCTCGTTGTGCCCGGCTCAGCCATATCGCTGCCTTCAAAATCACCCCGTTGCTCTTGGAATTGCAACAGATTTTTGACTGTGGGCTGCGATTGAAGCAATTCGCGTGGCAAATCCAACAGCTCTAGGAATCGTTGGTTGTACAACACAATTCTGTCTTGCGCATCGACGCGAACAATGCCGCGCCCCGCATTGTCGAGGGTGATTTGCAGTGCCTCGGTACGCTCACGAAGCAATGCACTGGTTTGCGCCGCCGCTTGCTCTGCCAAGATGCGCGGGGTGATGTCTTCCACCGTGCCTTCGTGATAGAGCAATTGGCCTGCACTGTCACGCACCCAATGCGCGTTCTCGCTGATCCAAAAAATCTCGCCATTGTTGCGACGCATCTCCGACACAAAATCGCGCAGTGTTCCCTGCGCTAACAGCTGTGTTTTAAATTCTTCTCGCCGACTAGGCTGAACATACCAACCTGCGCCGCGCGATTTTGGTGTGGCCAGCATCTGCTCTTCAGATTCAAAGCCGAATAACAGAGCCATGGCGCGATTGGCTCGTAATTGCACGCCATTCGCATCAGAGCGATAAGCCCCAATCGGCAAAAGCTCAAACAAACTTGAAAAATCGTGATTGGCCGGCATGGCTGTCTGCGTCAGAAAAAACGGGTGCTGCGGCAGGTATGTGCCGGGTTAGGGCAATTGTCGCAGGAGTTACCGCCTCACGATTTTTTGATTACCCCACCACAGAGACTTGCGCCAACCCAGCATCCACAATCAAGTTGTGGCCCGTAATGCCTTCTGAATCATCGCTGGCCAAAAACAAGGTGGGCCTGGCCACGTGAATCGATTCCAAGCGGAATTTGAGGCATTGCAGGTCGATGAATTTTTTGTCCTCTTCGGGGTTGCGCCAGAGTTCGCTTTGCCGCGCAGTCACAATCGCGCCGGGTACGAGAGCGTTGACGCGGATGCCATGCTCGCCCAGCTCTCTGGCCAAGCTGCGCGTCATGCCGCTGATGGCGGCTTTGCTGCTGGTATAGCCAATTAAATTGGGGCGGCCACGCATCCAACTGATTGAGCCCATGTTGATGATGGAGGCTTTAACGCCTGCTGCTTTGGCGCGAGCTGCAACTGTTTGCGTGGCGAAGACTTGATGGCGTAAATTGATGTTGAGGCAATTGTCCCAATACTCTGGTGTGAGCTCATCCAAGCTGTGGCGATCATCACGACCCGCGTTATTCACCAGCACTTGGATTGCGCCGAACTTGTCGCACACGCGGTTCAGCATCGCTTGCAATGCAGGAATATCACGCACATCGCATGGCTCGTAATAGGGCGCAATATGACCTGCCTTGATGATTTCT
>JAYVJQ010000129.1:0-3211 GCA_043769055.1 Allobrachymonas sp. | reverse complement strand
GGCAAAAGCTGATCTACATCACTCTGCCCCACTTGATGCCACTCGTTTTGTTTGTGGCATTGATCAAGATCATGGATTCTTATCGCGTGTTTGAACCCGTTGTCGTCCTCACGCAAGGCGCGTTCACCACCAGCGTGCAATACCTCACCTATCACATCCTCTCCGTAGAAAACAACCCTTACAAAGCCAGCGCATCAGCAGTGCTCACCACTTTAGGCATTGGCGTGCTCATCATTCCGATGCTCTACAAAACTTGGAAGGAGCAGCGTAGCGGTCGTTGATCCACGACCTATGTTACCTGCGCGTTTGACTCATGAAAAAAAATCCCCTTCCCCTGCAAATGCTGATCTACGGCGGTTTGTTTATTTGGCTCGTTATCGCCAGCATCCCGGTTCTATGGACGGCGATTATTTCGCTGCGCCAATACGTCGATGCGTTTTCTATTCCGCTGAAATGGATCGCGCCGATCACGTTCGACAACTACACCACGCTGTGGATTGACAAAGGCTTTTCGCGCAACTTCATGAATACGCTGATCGTAACCTTTGGTACGGTGACAATTTCGCTCACGGTGGGATGCCTCGCGGGCTACGCACTGTCTCGCTATCGCGGCAGCTTAGGCTTTTGGCTGCTCATCATCGCGCTCGTCTTCCGCTCGCTGCCGCATTCCACGTTGCTGCCCTCGTTTTATGTGATATTCGACGCTCTAGGTGTGCGCAACGAGTATTTTTCGCTCATCCTTGTCTTGGTGGCGATCAATCAACCCTTCACGATTTGGATGCTGCGCAGCTTCTTCGTCAACATTCCGCAAGAGCTCGACGAAGCAGCTTTGGTCGATGGTTGTTCGCGTTTGCAGGCGTTTCGCAAAGTCATCATTCCAGTCATGTGGCCCGGCGTGATCACCACCGGTCTGTTCAGCTTTTTGCTCGCTTACAACGACTTTTTGCTCAGTACTTCGCTAGTGAATGCCGCCAAACAAACCATGCCAGCTGCAATTTCAAACGCGATTTTTGCGGAAAGTGAATTGCTTCTCATGCAAGGCGTAGCAGGCGCAGTCAGCATCACGATTCCACTGATCATCTTGGTCGTGCTTTTTCAGCGCCAAATCGTCTCGGGGCTGACTCAAGGTGCGGTCAAGGGCTAATCTGGGGTTGATGCATTTTCTTACCCCGAGCGCTGCACTGTGTTGCCTACTGTTTTGATGCTACCCGGCACACTCTGCGATGGGCGAATTTTCCTTAAACAGCAACGTGCTTTGCGCGGCCAAGCGCATTTGATTTGCGCAAGTTATTCAGGCATGAAGGATCGCACGGCGTGGCTGCAAACTTCGCTCAAGCGGCTGCCAGAAAAATTTTACGTGGCAGGCTTCTCGTTAGGCGGCTTGCTGGCGCTAGAACTGTTGCGCATGGCTGGTCATCGCATTCAGGGCATTGCGCTGATTGCGAGCAACGCGCAACCAGCAACGATGAGGACACAGCGCAAAAGCGCGATGCTTCGACGCATGTGGCTTGATCGCGGGCCCTCAGTTGTGGCCAAGCATGTCAAGCCTGCGTATTTTCACCACGAAGCCAAACGCAGGCAGTTTGAAACGCTGGTGTTTGATATGGCACTGCACACATCGAAGCAAAGTGCATTTGCAGAATTCGCTTGGGCAGCTGAGCGACCCAGCAGTTTGCAGACGCTGCGTGATTATTCTGGCAAGGTGCTGGCGGTGAGCGGCGCACATGATCGCCTGTGCCCGCCCGCTTGGCAGCGTGCCATGCTGGCAGCGCAACCGCGCATGCAATGGACAGAGATTGCGCGCTGCGGGCATTTCGTGCCGCTGGAGGCGCCCGCACGGCTCTCCAGCGCTCTTATCCATTGGATTTTTAATAAAAATATCAAGTAGCCGGCGTATTACCTGCGCAGAGTGCTATATATTTAGGAGTAATCATGACCACGACTTTTACACCTGAAGAGCTGCAAGCGCGCTTCATTCCCGCTGCCGGTTTGAAATACAGTACCGATGCCTTCATCGATTACCGCATCCCGGGCTGCGGGCCGAAGAAGAATTACGCGTTGATTGGCCCTGGCGTTTCGCAAAATCCGAATCAACCGGTGAGCTTGCGCGAGAAGCATGGCTTTCAAGTCGGCGGTGTGGCCATGGGCCCGGGCGTGATCAATCCGCCACATATGCATTTCACGGCCGAGGTGTTTATCTGCACACGCGGCAGCTTCTCGCTGCATTGGGGCTTCAATCCTGAGCGCCACGAATACAAACTCAATGAGGGCGACATCGCCACAATTCCGACTTGGATTTATCGCGGCTTTGAGAGCCATGGCACACCCGATGGCAAAGAAGGCTTTATGTTTACGGGCCTGGGCCAAGACGATACCGGCGGCATTCTTTGGGGCGCAGCGACGCTCGAAGCGGCTCGTGAGCAAGGCGTGCATCTCACGGAAGACTACCAAATCATTGATGAGCATCTCGGCGGTAAATGGGAAGATTCCATGAAGCGCCTGCAACCGATGACGCCGCAAGAGGTGCGCCAGCTTCGCACTTGGAGCCCAGAGCAAATGCGCCAGCGCGTGGTGAAATTTGCGGAGCTCGATTGGTCGCAGCGTGCGCTGCTTGACAGCGCTTTGCCTGGCTGTGGCGCATCGATTGCACCTGTGATCGGCCACGGCATGAGCGCGGAGCGCAACCATCTCGCTCCCGTGATGAATTCGCATGGATTCTCAGTGGAATGGCTCAACATTCCTGCAGGTGGCTCGGTGAGTTGCCATCAACTCGCTTCAAAGCAAGTCTTAGCTGTGTACCAAGGCAGCGTGGAGATTTTTATACAAAATGAGCCATTCGCCGGCGTAAATACTGCGCAGAGTGCTATAAAAATAGTAGCGATTGGCACAACACAGGGCAACGACAGCTATGCAATGCCAGCCCACGTTTGGCGTGCCTATCGCAACACTGGCGACCAAGATGCCGTGATTCTGGTGATGACACCGGGCGATGAGCGTAAGCGCATTATTTGGGCATCCGATGTAGCCGCCGCTGCTGCGCATGCGGGCTGGGGCATGGATGCCAACGGCTACATTGGCCTGAAGCGCTACATTGACCGCTCACAAAGATAATCTTCAGATCAAGAAAGAAAACACATGACGAACCGAATTCTCACCACCCACGTCGGCAGCCTACCGCGCCCGCAGCGCGTGGTGGATCAGCTTTTTGCGC
>JAYVJQ010000128.1:0-2869 GCA_043769055.1 Allobrachymonas sp. | reverse complement strand
CAATGTGCGGCCTCCTGCGATCAGCGCTGCGCTGTGGCGGCAAACTTTGGGCTCCAAGCTGCTGATTCTCACGCTCATGGTCACTGCCCTCTCGGCCAGCGGGCAGTTCATGGTGTTTGCCTATTTTTCGCCCTACATCGCGCAGGTACTCAAAGGCTCGCCCGGTGACTTGGCCATCGTACTGGCGGTATTTGGTATTTTTGGTGTGCTGGGTAGTTTTGCCGTGTCGCGGGTGATTGATCGTATCGGGCCACCGCGCGCCGTCTTGATCACGCTGGCCCTGATGACGCTGACCATGCTGCTGTGGTCGCTGGGCACGAATTTACTGCTGCTGTGCTTGGTATTGATTCCTTGGGGCTTGGGTTGCTTTTCTAGCAACTCTGCGCAGCAGGCGCGGCTGGTCGCGCTTGCGCCTGCCATGGCCAGCGTCAGCGTGGCGCTGAACACTTCGGCAATGTATTTGGGCCAAGCTGTGGGTTCAGCGCTTGGCGGTGCGATGGTCAATCAAGGCCAGATTGCACAGTTGCATTGGGCGGCTTTGGGTGGCTTGCTGCTGGCTATTGGTGTGAGCATCTTGGCGGATCGTGCAGCTCAAAAGCAACGAAGCGAATAGCGCCTGCGCCCTTTCAACCCAGTGTGCCGCTCTTGGGGGAAGGTAAATCGGCCGCCTCGCTCAGATCGAAATCTAAACTGTTGTCTTCATTGAGCGGCAGTGCGGGCAACAGCGTTGTGGCATCGTGCGCGATAGCAGCGTTGAATTGATCGGACTCGGAAAACGATAGATCCAAGCCCAAGCCTTCTGCGCCTGCGTCCTGTAAATCTGCCCGAGCAGAATCGCTCACGCCATCAAGCAAGGCCAAGCCAGTGGAGGTAAGACCTGCAATCGGCGCGACGGATTGAACTGAAATAAACGCAGCACCTGCTTTGTTCAACTCTTTGGCCAGTGCATAGAGCATCATCAATTCACGATAGGCCAGCATGTCAAAAGGTTGGTCTTGCGCATCGGGTTTGCGAAAGATCAGTTCTTCGATCTCATCGAGCGTTTGTGGGCCGGGCCAATAACGCTGGATATTTTGCAGCGCTTGCGGGTAGGATTCCAAGCCCTTATTCTGTTGGCCATACGCCTCAAAGCTGGGCGCTTGTGCGTTGAACACGCGATTGAATTCTTGGCGCAGCTCGGCGTAGTCTTTTTTGCGGTTGGTGCGATGGTAAATATCAAACAAATCCATGTAGGCCAAGGCACTGGTTTCTACATTGTCAGTGATATGGTTTTTCAGCACCTCGATGGCTTGGTCGGGCTGGCCGAGTGACATGAAGAAATCGGCCTGCTCTTGAATATCAAACAACTCCTCGGCTGCAATCAAGCGTGAATTGGAAAAGCCACTTTGGCCAAAATCAGTCTGCCCAAAGCCACTGCGGCTGGCGCTCGCACTTGCACGCGCTCTCGGTTTGGGCTGGGGTATGAGCGAAGGCGGTGGTGTGCTGTCCACCCGACCCATGCTCCCGCCGCGACCTGCTGGTGCCGAGCTGCCTAGCGGCTGGATTTTGGCCGTGGATAAGCTGATGGGCTCTGACGGGGGAGCAAATTCCAGCGGGTTGGTGGGTCGCTGGGCAAAGCGCAATGAGGGCTTATCTTGTGAGGCAGCATCGGCTCGACTGGCAGGCTCATGTACAGCGACTGCGCGCTGGGATGGGGCAGGCTGTGCGCTAGCCAAGACCGCTGAGGCCGTGACGGGTGGCTCCTCTTTGAATTGCTCCCACAAGTGCGATTCATCTTGAGCGCGCTCTGTTTGCCCGCTATACCAAGGCTGGCCTGAAACAGAGTTTCTGCGCCATAGCCAAGCACTTAGGCCAAGCGCCAGCAAGGTCAGCAGCCCCAAAAACATCGTGAAGGGATTGAGGTAGCGCGCTTGGTTGGCAGCTTGCAATTGGGTGGAGAGCGCGGCAATGTCTTGGCCTTGGCGTTTGCTTTGCTCAAGGGATGCACGCATTTGCGTCTCTAAGGTCTCTAGGCGCTTGGCATCGCGCATAGCCTCTTCTGGCGAGGCATTGAGCGAGCGCCACAAGGCTTGGGCTTGACTGCGCAGCGCAGCATCTTGGCTGGGCTCAGTGGCCAGTTCATTGGAGCTGCGCAAGCTAGGCTCCATGCTGGCCAGATCGAGTAAATCGACTTGCAAGCGCGGGCCTGCTGCTTTGCGTGGACTGGTTTGGCGCATGATGGAGCGGCTGGCCACATCACGCGGCTGTTCACGCTGCGCAGCAGCTTGCTCCATGTTGTCTTTGGCCAAGCGCGCACGTTCCTGCAGCCTGGCTTGGCGCTGCGTGGCGCGCTCGGCGGCAGTGCTGTTGCCGGCTGTTGCGCTGCCTCCTGTAGTTGTCGCAGGGGCGCTGCTCACACGTGGGGATGAGGGCGGTGGCGCAGGCTCAGCCGGGGGTGCAGTCACACGCGGTATTTGCACAGGCGCAATGACAGCAGGCAAAGTAGCATCAGCCTCAGTCAAGGTATCAGCCAGCAGCACATAGCGGCGCGACACCGATGCACCACAGGTGCTGCGCAAATACACTGTGACCACTGGTTCATCAACGGCTGCATTGGTACGAACGCGAATACGCGCTTCGCCCGCCGCGCTGCGCTCGGCGGACACACTCACAGAATTGGGCGAAACGCGCAAATCGCCATAGAACACATCGGCCGCAATGCAATTGGCTTCTGGCAAAGGTTCTTGGGCTTCCAGCAAGGTTTGCACGCTCAGATCCAAACCGCGCCCCAGCAACACCGCACCACGCACGCGACCAAGCGACAGCGCTACAGCCGTGCTGGCACATGCCAGCAAAGCTACTCCCACTATCCAAATTCTGTGTCGCTTAT
>JAYVJQ010000127.1:0-4067 GCA_043769055.1 Allobrachymonas sp. | reverse complement strand
TATACATCGTATTATTTTATGCGCTGGCTGTCAAGACTTAAAAAGCAAGGCTACCGCCTGTGCCTCCATGCTTTGGCCTTGGCCCACCGGCCCCAGATGTTCAGCGGTCTTAGCCTTGACATTGATTTGGTTGGGCAGCACGCCCAAACATTCTGCGATGCGCGCCTGCATGGAAGGAATATGCGGCGCGAGTTTGGGTGCTTGGGCAATCACAGTGCAATCGATATTCCCCAGCTCAAAACCCGCAACACGCACGCTGCGCATGGCCTCAAGCAGCAGAGCCGCAGAATCTGCGCCTTTGAAGGCCGCATCGGTATCGGGAAAATGTCGCCCGATATCGCCTAAGCCCGCAGCGCCCAAAATCGCGTCGGTGATGGCATGCAGCAACACATCTGCATCTGAATGGCCGAGCAGCCCTTTGTCGAATGGCACATGAACTCCGCCCAGAATTAATGGGCGACCCGGCACGAGCTGGTGGACATCCCAGCCTTGGCCAATGCGGAAAGTTGGTGTTGAAGTCATGCTGGGATTATCAACGCAAGCTTTAACGCGAGAGCATGCCAGTCAGGGTTTCAGAGGTCATCGCCCACTCAGAATCTTGCGCAACTGCTTCACGCAGGAAATTGCGCTGCATATCTGTCCAAATTGGCGCATCGGGCAGGCCACATTGCTTGCAGATGCCGCTGTGCTGCGAAATGAAGGCATCAATGGAGGCAGCATCGGAAAGCAGGCCAAGCTGCTTAAACAAGTCGGGCAATGTGTAAACCTTGGGCATAACAGAACTCCTAGAACAGAACCCACTTTAGCCCAAACCAAGCATCTATGCTGCGTGGGCATTTCAACTGGCGCGCGCCAGCAGCAGAGCCTCAGCCAACTCAAAATCTTCTGGATACGTGACTTTGAAATTCTGTGCGCTGCCCAGTACAAGCATGGGATGTTTGCCTTGAAGCTCCAACAGACTGGACTCGTCTGTCACAGTGATGTCAGAAGCATCCGCATCATATTGCCCATCGAGCAAATCCCCTATACGAAACATCTGGGGCGTTTGCGCGAGCCATTTGCCTGATCGGTCTACCGTAGTTTGCACACGTTCTGCATTCGATGATTTCAGCGTATCGGGCAAGGGCAGCGCCAGCAAGCCGCCCACCGCATCATCTGCGCAAGCGTCGATCAATCGATTGATCAATTCGGGTGTGATCAAGCAGCGCGCCGCATCATGCACCAGCACCCAATCCGAAGCCTCTGCGCCCTGCTCCAGCAAGGCTTTTAAACCTAAAAATACCGTGGTAGCCCGCGTATTTCCTGCGCAAGATGCTACAGAAAAATTAGCATTGGGTAACTGCACATGCTGCGCAAACAAAGCATCATCCGGCGAAATCACCACACAAGTGCGCTCCACACGCGCCGCAACAGCAAACGCCGCCAGCGTATGCCCCACCACCGATCGCCCCGCCACGCTGCGATACTGCTTGGGCAAACCTTCCCCGGCACGCGAGCCAGTGCCGCCGCAGGGGATGAGTGCATAGATTCGATTCATTGGCATGCTCAGTAACTATTAAATTGATAGCATTCTACGCATATTTCATAACGGCTAGTGGCTTAAAAAGCTTAAAAAATGGCCTTTCAAGCGACTTGCAAGCCTCCTCTTCCTCAAGACCTTAAAATCAAGCCCTCTCACCCCGCCTCCATCCCGAGTCGGGGTATTTGCGTTTTCTGATTCTAAAAAAATGGATTTTCCTAAGCTAACTTCTGGCCAGCGCTATACGATGCCTCGCCCAGTTTCGAGCAGCGATGCGCTGATGCTTGCTGAATTTGCCGCGTTGCAAAAATCAAAAGGCAAAGTCACAGCCATCGTCTGCGCGGATGCGCAAGATGCGCAGCGGCTGCAAGATGAGATGGGCTTCTTTCAGCCGGGGCTCAGAAGCGTGATGTTTCCTGATTGGGAGACTCTGCCGTATGACACGTTTTCTCCGCACCAAGATTTGATCTCCGAGCGGCTGGCCACGCTGTGGCGGATTTTGCAGAGCAAAGATCGTACGCATCCTGAAGCTGTTGATGTGCTGTTCATCCCTGCGACAACAGCTTTGTATCGCATCGCCCCGCCTAGCTTTTTAGCCGCCACCACCTTCCATTTCAAGCAAAAGCAAAAGCTCGATGAAGCCAAATTCAAAGCGCAGCTGACGCTTGCGGGCTACGCGCATGTGAGCCAAGTGGTGAGCCCCGGCGAGTATGCGGTGCGCGGCGGGTTGATTGATCTCTTTCCCATGGGCAGCGCTGTGCCGTATCGGGTGGATTTGTTTGACGATGAGGTGGACTCGATTCGCACATTCGATCCTGATTCGCAGCGCAGCTTGTATCCCGTGCCCGAGGTGCGGCTGCTGCCGGGAAGAGAATTTCCACTCGATGACGATGCACGCAAGCAATTTCGCACGCGCTGGCGCGAACTGCTCGATGGCGACCCAACCAAGAGCCGCATCTACAAAGACATGGCCTCGGGCATTGCCATGGCGGGCATTGAATATTATTTGCCGCTGTTTTTTGAAGGTGGCTTGGCTACGATTTTTGATTACTTGGCTGATGCCACGCTGGTGCTGCATGGCGATGTGAACCCGAGCTTCGAGCGCTTTTGGCAAGATGCGCGCGAGCGATTCCGCATGAGCCAAGGCGATCCCGAGCGGCCTGCGCTGCCGCCTGAATCACTCTTTCTCACGCAAGAGCAGTTTTATGGGCTTTGCAATGGTTTTGAGCAGTTAGCGTTGAAAGATGCTGCGCCCTCTTCAGACTATAGCTCTACGGAATTCATAGCGTCTGCTCTGCCTTACCTTGCCAGCCAGCGCGATACCGAAGAGCCTTTGATTCAACTCAAGGCGCATATTCAGCAAAGCAAACACCGCGTGTTAATCGCCGCTGAGAGCGAAGGTCGGCGCGAGAGTTTGATGGATTTTCTGCGCGCCAGCCATATCGTGCTGCCGGTGTTTGACAGCCTAGAAGAATTCCAGGCCAGCGATGAAAAAGCTGGCATGGCCGTTGCGCCACTCGCTGCTGGCTTTGCGTGGAATGAAGGCTGCATCGATTTCGTCACAGAAACAGAACTGTTCGCCACCACAGGCCAAGTGCGCCGCAGAAAGCGCCAAGAGCAGGCCAGCGATGTAGAAGCGCTGATCAAAGATTTGAGCGAGCTGAAAGTGGGCGACCCGGTGGTGCACACGCAGCACGGCATTGGCCGCTACAAAGGTTTGGTCAATCTTGATGTGGGGCAGAAGAATCCTGATGGCTCGGCTGCCTTGCAAGAATTTTTGCATTTGCTCTATGCCGATGATGCGGTGCTGTATGTGCCCGTAAGTCAGTTGCACTTGATTGGCCGCTACACAGGTGTATCAGCCGATGAAGCGCCGCTGCACAGATTAGGCTCTGGCCAATGGGAAAAGGCGCGGCGCAAAGCCGCCGAGCAGGTGCGCGATACCGCTGCGGAATTGCTCAACATTTACGCCCGCCGCGCCGCCCGTCAAGGCCACGCCTTCAAATACTCGCCCGATGATTACGAGCGCTTTGCCAAGGATTTCGGCTTTGAAGAAACGCCTGATCAGCGCGCTGCGATTCATGCCGTGATCCAAGACATGATCTCGCCGCAGCCTATGGACAGGCTGGTGTGCGGCGATGTGGGCTTTGGCAAAACCGAAGTTGCGCTGCGCGCCGCCTTCGTGTGCATCACAGGCGGCAAGCAAGTCGCCCTGCTCGCGCCCACCACGCTCTTGGCCGAGCAGCATTTCCACACGCTCACCGATCGTTTCTCCAAATGGCCGGTGAAAGTGATGGAGATGAGCCGCTTTCGCAGCGCCAAAGAAATCACCGCTGCGCAAAAAGGCATTGCGGATGGCAGTGTGGACATCATCGTCGGCACACACAAGCTTCTGTCGGAAAAAACGCAATTCAAAAACCTCGGTCTGCTCATCATCGACGAAGAGCATCGCTTTGGCGTGCGCCACAAAGAGGCGATGAAGGCGTTTCGCGCGGAAGTCGATGTGCTCACGCTGACTGCCACGCCGATCCCACGCACCATGGGCATG
>JAYVJQ010000126.1:0-3593 GCA_043769055.1 Allobrachymonas sp. | reverse complement strand
CTTACGTGCCCAACAATCTACGCCACCTAACCCGATACATGGCAATCCAACTTTGCAGGCAATTGCAGCTTTTTTCTCACCTTCAGTGACGTATAAAGTTTCGTGCGTTTTACTTTTCACAGTGGCCCAATCAACACCACCGATGCTGGGCAGATACAGTTCTGGCGACGAGCCGGCAGGCTGAAAATAGCGCTGCGATTTTCCTTGCTTTGTGATGGGAATAGTCAGACGTGTGCGCTTCAAGCCAGAACCATTGCCGTATGGCATTGCAAGGTTGCCGTGCTTATCCTGATGCCATCCAAGTGCGAGCGCGTCATGCTCAGTAAGATTACTTTTTGCAAGGTCAGCAAGAATGGCATCTGACAGTTTGTTCGGCAGAAGTTTGTGTAGCAACTTTGTCATTTTGAACCTCGGCTTTCCAGACGCCGCTTTCCAAGCATGGCTTCTTTAAGTTGTTCCGGGGTGGGCCAATTGATCTTCGCTCCACTTTTGCAAAGCTCTTGGGAGACGATCAAATAGCCAAGACCCAGAGGGTGGGGGTAGCATTTGGCAAGCATTGGTTTTCTCGCGCGGCTGGGGAATGGAGCGAAGCCGTATTTAATGGGTTTCATTTGAGTTTTCCAAAGGTGAACCATTCGACGATGAATTACATTCGCCTGTGGGTTCAAGTTGAGATTGCGATAAGGCTTGCTCCGCGATTAGTTCATCAATCGCGATTTCTGCCAGTAGCGCTAAGAGGTCACGAAGTGCTGCGTTCATCGCTGACACCCCATTGAGCCCGATGAACTTCTATGGGCGTGACAACGCATCTGCCACTTGCAAAAAGTGGTGAGTTTGATAAAGCGATTGGTGAAGAAGGCATGTCAGTAAAACCCAAAGAAGGTTTTCTAACTATGCTGTTGTGCGGTGGTGGGGTGGTGGCTAGCTCACCAGCTTTTTACTTAAAGCGACGAATTGCTGAGCGAACAGTTTCAGCTGTCGTCGGTTTGGTGCGGTGGTCTGAATGGGCGTTGTGTTTGTTGCTGATTAGGGTTGACCGCGCCGTCTTACTTAGGCGTGGATTGCTGATTTTTAGTGCGGCATCTTCTTGGACCCATCGGCTGTGGGTAGCGCGGATGGGGAGTTGACGCCTGAAACTATTGCCTCCCCGGGCTCCGCTAAGACGTTGCTTTTGCCCAATATCTGCATCTGTATGAAAAAAAGCAGTTATCGCGGCGACACATGCTGCAAGAGCGTCGATGCTCGCGTCAATTTCATTGCTTGGCGACGCTAGAGGAGAGGTTTCAGCATAGTGATTCATCGCGACCAATGCAGAATCAATCTCCACGATTGATTTTCTGAGCCTTTCAGCCCGACTTTGCAATTTTTTCTTCTTGCTTGATGTCAATGGCCTAAAAAAAGGAAGCCCGGGATACCAAGCTGGGTCAGAGTAAATATTGTCTGGCCATCCAAGCTTAACAATTTGCTCGCAAGCATCCTGCCTCAAATGTCGCAAACCGCTGGCGATAAAATTTATGCGCTCAACAGTCGCATCTATTTGCGAAGCTTTTTTTCGCATCAGGCCATATTGATTTGACGCACTACGCCCGATCGTTCTTTTGAGTACAACTCATTGGCCTGGCAGAGAAGGGTCTGTTTTTGCATCTCGGTCATGCCTGCGTAAAAGAAGATGAGTTGAGCCAAAGAATCATCTTCGCAGTACAAATATGCCGTTGGGATATCAAGCGCTCGAGCCAAATTGCAAGCGATTTGATAAAAGGGTGCATGTTTGCCACGCTCGTATTGGTTGACTCGAGCAGAGGCTGAGCTTTCATCAATTCCGGCGCGTACCCCAAGCTCCATTTGTGAGATGCCAACCGCTTTACGAGCGCTTCGCAAGCGTCTAGAAAACACAGAGTCGGAGTTGCCATTGCCTTTCATTCCTAAGAATGTCTGAGTTTGTCATTGACTTCACACTAAGAGTTGCTTAGTATTTGGGAAAATTCTCAGGTTGGCTATGGAACCGCTTTCGCTCACGAAAATCAGCTACAAAAATCTCAATGCGCGGCAAAAGGAGCAGTACTTGTTCCAAAAGCTTTCGGCGGTGCTGAGCGAATATGGGTACGCCACCATGAAGCTAATCGATGATTGGGAAGGCGCTGACTTTATTGCGCAGCATTGCGATGGCTTTAGATTCTTGAGGGTTCAACTCAAGAGCCGTTTCACCATAGACAGTAAATATGTGGGGAAAGAGCTGTACATCGCTTTCCCACTAAACCTGGCGACGAATGACTGGTGCGTTTTCCCGCACGATGAGATCATCGGTCTTTTACAGGCTGCGCGGATTTACACCGAAACGGAAAGTTGGAAGCGCTTCGGCGCATATAGCGTTGCGGGGGTGTCCAAACAGGTTCTAGAACTACTAGCGAGGTACAGGCTAACCGCGCCACAAACAACGGTTTGAATTCTTTTCAAACAATCAAACCTGTAGAACAAGCAACTCAAAGATAGATGTTCCTGCACATCTGCTTAAGCCGTAGCGGGTTATCCTCCACATAGTGCGCAGTCATGGCAATCGAAGCATGGCCCATCAGGCGAGACACTGCTTTGATGTCCGCACCTTTCTCAATCAGCGTAGTGGCAAAGGTGCGCCGCCCTGAGTGGATGGACGCGCCAAAAATTTTAGCCTCCGCATACATCCTATGGAAAAGCTGCTGCAAGGTGTTGGGCGTGAAGGCATCACCCTTTTGCGATAGAAACAACGGTGCTTGATGGTTGAACAAGATGTCCTCATGGCCTTTCCGATCTGACAGGTAGTCTTGCAGCACGTACACCACCTTGGGGTGGGTAAGGTACGCCATTCGCTGCTTCGCGCCTTTTGTCATGGATGATGTGAGGTTAACTTCTTCAAGGATCTCTCCATCCCCACCAAGCACATGATGGATACGCAAACTGGCAAGCTCTTTGGCGCGCAACCCTAGTCCTAGTGAGCACCATAGCAAAGCCATGTTGCGCTTGGTGTGGGGCCTTTTGATTAACGACTTTTCGACGCGGTGGATTTCGAGCTCCGTGAGCACCTTGGCTTTGCCTTCACGCATAGGTTTCCTAAAATGTTTACAAAGCGTTTAAAAACAGCTATTTATAAATATCGTACCGTGTGGGTGGCAGCTTGTACACGGCAAAAGGATTGTGGTTGTTAGTAATGTTTACTAAATGAACTTAGTAAATATTTTTAAATGATTGGAAATTTCATTTGGTTATGTTTGTTTTATACATCTACCCGAGGGATAGATCTTGGTCAAACCAAGCCAACCATCACCACCAGCATAAGGCTGGCTTCGGCGTCGGATGCAAGCCCTCCGTGGCAATGGAGCTTGTGTAGGTCGCAATGGACGAGCGCTCGTTTAAATGTTGAAACCAGCATTGGACTCTATCAGCGTATCGATGCCATGCTCAGTATCTGGTTGGAACTAGGGGTCATCATTAAATCGACGCATGCTACGAGGGGTCAGCTTCGGTGGAAATCGCCAAGCACGCCCACTGCCGTTGGTTGAGCGCAACACTTTGCACAGATTGAAGTGCCACTATGCGTCGCAAGTCTTGCGTCAGACGAC
>JAYVJQ010000125.1:0-3007 GCA_043769055.1 Allobrachymonas sp. | reverse complement strand
GAATCCACATTGAAATCGAGGCTGCGCAAGGGCTTGGCCGTGGGGCGCTTGACGATGTAATTGACCAAGCCGCCCGGTGCGCTTGTGCCTGCCTGAATGCCGCTTGTGCCTTTGAGAATTTCGATGCGGTCTTTGTTGGCCAAGCCGATGGCGGTGTTGCCAGAAATGGGCAGGCCGTCTCGGCGGATGTTGTATTTGTTGTCGATCACAAAGCCGCGCACAGTGGCGTAGTCGATATAGCCGATTGCGTTATAGGCATCCGACACACTGGCATCGAGCTTAAAGAGATCCGCCAAGCGCTGCGCGCCGGTTTCTTTGATCTGCGCGCTGCTGATCACGGTAGCCGAGAGCGGCGCTTGGCGCAGTGGCAAATCGCCAAGGCCGCCTAAGCTCAGTTGCTCGCGCGGCGAGGGCGCATTGACCACCACGGGTTTGAGCGTAGGCTCGGTTTGAGTCTGCGCGTAGAGAAGAGAATGGCTATACGAGAATACTATTAAAATAATAGCACTCCGCGCAGTATATATGCCGGCTAAGTACCGATTTGGCTGAAAAAAAGATGGATTTTGAGTTTGTTTAGTCATTAGCTTTCCTTCGCGAGGATTACCTCAGTCAGGTTCAAGGGTTTGATCTCAGCCGTGCATCAGAATTAATGCGCAGCACCCCTAGCAACACGCCGTTTGGCGCTTGTTTATTGTACAAGCAGCATCAATCGACTTTGAATTTGCGGCTAAAGTTATCGCTATGACTGCCGCTATTGCTCTTGAGCTGATCGATTCCAAAGCGCATCCACTCTTAGCCGCGTTGCGCGAGTTGCTGCTTGAATACGAGCGCTATCTCGGCGTGAGCCTGTGCTTTCAATCCTATGAAGAAGAAATGGCGCAACTGCCCGGAGACTATGCGCCGCCCGATGGCCGGATGTACGTGGCACTGGTGGGTGATGAAGTGGCCGGTTGTATTGCCTTGCGCAAACTCGATGCGCAAACCTCCGAGATGAAGCGCCTGTACGTGCGCCCCGTCTTTCATGGCCAAGGCTTGGGGCGCAGGCTAGCCGCGCACATCGTTCAAGACGCACGGCAGATCGGCTACACGCGCATGTTGCTGGACACCTTGCCCAAGCTCAACGCGGCTGTAGGGCTGTACGCATCGATGGGCTTCAAACAAATCAGCGCCTACAACGACAATTCTCTTGAGGGCGTCAAGTTTTTCGAACTCAAGCTGTAGCTGCCTTCGATCAACGCTTGCCGCGCTGACCGCGTTTCTTCGCAGCCGCTTTCTTCACCGCTTGCTTCAGCGCCGCAATCGGCGATTTCGCAGCACGACCACCCGTGACGCTGCCCGCATTGCTGCCGCGCGCTTTGCTGGGCTTGGCGCTTTTCTTCGTGGGCCGACCTGTGGCGCGTTCATCGGGCTCGAAGCGCACCACACCGCCACTCACGCCATCTTTCGCATTGCCGCCCACGCGCATGATCTCGCCTTCGCGCACGAGGCGGAAATCGATTTTGCGGCCATCTAAATCAACGCGGCTGACCTGCACGCGCACACGACTACCCAGCGCGAAGCGAAGGCCCGTGCGCTCGCCGCGCAGCTCTTGGCGAGCTTCATCAAAGCGGAAATATTCGCCGCCCAGCTCGGTGATGTGGATCAAACCTTCCACATACATCGCATCCAGCGTGACGAACAAGCCAAAGCTTGTGGCGCTGCTGACCGTGCCAGCGTATTCTTCGCCCAAATGCTCTTTCATGAATTTGCATTTGAGCCACGCTTCTACATCTTTGCTGGCTTCATCAGCCCGGCGCTCGTTGGCGCTGCAATGCAGGCCAGCAGCTTCCCAAGCCTGCTGATCTTTGCTCAGCTTCTCGGGCGCGGCATCTTTTCTGCTCTTGCCTTGGGTGGCCAAGAAGGTGTCGCCTTTTTTGCGGCGCGCAGCGATACGCTTTTTGAATTGCTCCACCGCCTCGCCCGGTGTGGGCAAATCGGGCAGCTTGTAGGTGGTGTGCGCCAGGATGCTTTTGATGACGCGGTGCACCAGCAAATCGGGGTAGCGGCGAATGGGCGAGGTGAAATGCGTGTAAGCCTCGTAGGCCAAGCCAAAGTGGCCGCTGTTGATCGGCGTGTAAATCGCTTGGCTCATGGAGCGCAGCAGCATGGTGTGAATTTGCTGCGCATCGGGCCGCTCTTTGGTGGCAACCGAGATGGCTTGAAATTCAGCGGGTGTGGGGTCTTCTGACAAACTGGCGCTCACGCCCATGCTGCGCAGATATTGCCGCAGCACATCTTTTTTCTCAGGTGTGGGGCCTTCGTGAACGCGGAAGAGACCAGTTTTCTTAGCTTGCGCGATGTAATCGGCTGAGCACACATTGGCCGCCAGCATGGCCTCTTCGATCAATTTGTGCGCTTCGTTGCGGGTGCGGGGGATGATTTTTTCAATGCGGCCACTCTCGTCGCAAACGATTTGCGTTTCCACGGTTTCCAAATCAATCGCGCCGCGCACGCCGCGCTGTTTGAGCAAGGCGCGGTACACGTCCGACAAATTGAGCAAATGCGGCACGCAGTCAAAGCCACTGGCCTTGCGTTTTTTAGCTTCTGTGCCGCCCGTGTTGGCCAAAATCGCGGCCACCTCGGTGTAAGTAAAGCGCGCGTGGCTGAACATCACGGCGGGGTAGAACTGATAGGCATGCACCACGCCTTTGTCAGTCACGAGCATGTCACAGACCATGCACAGGCGCTCGACACTGGGGTTGAGAGAACACAACCCGTTAGACAACTTCTCGGGCAGCATCGGAATCACGCGGCGCGGAAAATACACGCTGGTGGCGCGCTCATAGGCATCAATGTCAATCGGCGCGCCGGTTTGCAAGTAATGCGATACATCGGCAATCGCAACGAGCAAACGCCAGCCTTTGCCTTTGCCCACCTTGGCAGGCTCGCAATACACCGCATCATCGAAATCGCGCGCATCTTCGCCATCAATCGTCACCAGCGGCACATCGGTGAGATCGACTCGACC
>JAYVJQ010000124.1:0-2796 GCA_043769055.1 Allobrachymonas sp. | reverse complement strand
GAAGTGCGCGCAGGCGTCTATGTGTTCTTCGATTTGGTGATGCGCAATGTGGGCGTGTGCCGCGAAGACGACATTGCGCTTTCCGTGCTCACCACGGTGATTGGCCACCAAGCCGATAAGGGCTGGGCCATCGTTGATGCAGGCTGGATGGCGATGAGCCGCGACAGGGGCACGCAATCGCAAGCTTGCGATTTTGGCTATGGCCAAGTCTGTGATGCGCAAGGCAAGCCCGTCGCTGGCTACACGATGCACAGCGCCGACCAAGAGCACGGCATCATTGCGCGCAGCGGCTCGGTGGATGCGGACATTACACGCACCCTGCCCGTCGGCACATTGCTGCGCATCATGCCCAATCACGCCTGCGCTACAGCGGCGCAGTTTCCCGAATACCAAGCCGTGCAAGGCGATGCGGTGCTAGAAACCTGGCCACGTTTTTACGGCTGGTGATTCACAATTTCTGAACGCTTTGATCGGCGACTTTTCTCACATCCTCGGCACTCACGCGCTCAGGCGCTATCTCTTGCAAAGGCAGCAAGACAAAAGCCCGATCACGCATGCGCGGATGCGGCACAGTCAGCGCATCGCTGCTGATTTGCGCGCTGCCGTAGAGCAATAGATCCAAATCCAATGTGCGAGGCGCATTGCGATACGGGCGCTCGCGGCCTGCGGATTGCTCTATTTTTTGTAGCAAACTCAGCAATGAATACGCAGGCAGAGCGGTAGAAATCTTGATGACTGCATTAATATAGTTATTGCCCGAGCTCTCCAGCGGCGCGGTGAGATACAGCGCAGAAGTGGCAAGAAGCGTGATACCGGGCGAATTGGCAAGTTGCTGCGTGGCTGCCAACACAGTCGCCCGCGCATCGCCCAAATTTGCGCCTAAAGCAACGTAGGCCACAACGCTCTCGCGGGAAATTCGTGATGCATTCATCGCAAACAATGTAGCATGCCCCGCTGCTGCAACATGGCTTTGAAAAGCTCGCACAATACCGGCATGAAAACACCAAAACCATTGCGCCATCTCATTCTGATTTTGGGCGATCAGCTCGATCATGAATCCTCCGCTTTTGAAGGCTTTGATCCTAATCAAGATGCCGTGCTGATGATCGAAGCACGCGAAGAATCTACGCATGTGTGGAGCCACAAAATTCGCACGGCGCTTTTCTTCTCCGCGATGCGGCATTTCTCGCAGGATTTAGAAAAGCGCGGCTTCGCAGTGATCTATCGCCAGCTCGACAAAGAAGCTGATGCAAGCCTAGGAGCTGGCTTGCTGGCAGCGATCAAAGCTCACGCGCCACAAGCCGTGCTCGGCGTGGAGCCGGGTGATCTGCGCGTGAGAGCGCAGATTGAAGACGCTATGAATTCAGTAGCACCTCACGCAGTTAATACGCCGGCTAAGGGCATAAAAGCCTTAAAAATGCCGTTTGAATGGCGCGCTGACACGCATTTCCTCTGCGATCTCCCCGAATTCCGCGCATGGGCCGGAAAGAGCACATCTCTGCGCATGGAATTTTTCTATCGCGTGATGCGCAAGAAGCATCATGTGCTAATGGAAGGCAAAAAAGGCAGCGCTGAGCCCATCGGAGGGCAGTGGAATTTTGATGCGGAAAATCGCAAGAGCTTCGGCAAAGCGGGCCCGCAAGGCGTGCCCACGCCGCGTCAGTATCCATTGGATGCGATCACCAAAGACGTGATCAAAATGGTCAACAAGGAGTTCAAAGACCATCCGGGCGCATTAGATAAATTCAACTGGCCCGTGACGCGCGCGCAAGCCTTGCAAGCCTTAGACGATTTCATCAAGCTGCGTCTGCCCTCTTTCGGCCCACATCAAGATGCGATGTGGACGAATCTTGATTTCGGCTGGCATTCGCTGCTTTCATCCTCGATCAACTTGAAGCTGCTCAATCCTCTCGAAGTGATTCAGGCCGCAGAGAAATGTTATCAAGCGGGCAAGGTTGATTTGCCCAGCGCTGAAGGCTTTATTCGCCAAATTCTTGGCTGGCGAGAATTCATGCGCGGCGTGTATTTTCTCGATATGCCCAAGCTGAAAGAAGACAATTTCTACGGCCATCAAAACGCTCTGCCCAAATGGTATTGGACGGGCGACACCAAGATGAACTGCATGAAAAACAGCATTGATCAGACGCTTCAAAATGGCTATTCCCATCATATTCAACGCTTGATGATTACCGGTATGTTTGGCGTGACGGCGCAGATCAAACCGCAAGCGCTGTGCGATTGGTATTTGGCGGTGTATGTGGATGCGGTGGAGTGGGTCGAGCTACCCAACGTGGCCGGCATGGCACTCTTTGCCAATGGCGGGCGCTTTACCAGCAAGCCTTATGTAGCAAGCGGAGCATATGTCAAGCGCATGAGCAATTATTGCCAAGGATGCAAATACTCGCCAGAGGATCGCTCAGGCAAAGACGCATGCCCGATGACGACTTTGTATTGGAATTTTCTTGACGCACACGAGAAAGAATTCGGCGGTAATCCGCGCACTGCGTTGATGGTGAAGAATTTGCAGCGGATGACTGCGGATGAGCGCTCGGCTGTGCGCGTGCGGGCTAAAGAGATGTTGTCTGATTTGGATTCTTTGTAGCTCCAAGAGTCTTCATCTATTGTGTTTTGGGTAGATCGTGGTGCCTGCACGTTTTGCTACGTGTCCCCCGGCGGCGTTGAATGTTGTTTTTCTCCGTTGGGTTGGTTTCGCCGCCTGCTCCTTTACCTTCGCAAAACACACACGCAGCACGATCTTGCGAGCGAAACGGTGTGCCCTGAAAACACATTTCGTTT
>JAYVJQ010000123.1:0-5041 GCA_043769055.1 Allobrachymonas sp. | reverse complement strand
AAGTTATCTTCGCAAGACCTCTCTAGAGAGTATTGCGCAACGCGGAAGCGGGCATACGCCAAGTCAAAAGTATCCGGGCTACTGGAATGGAGGGTGTCTTTGGCTGTCGCTTGCTGATACAGCAAAGCTTGATAGAGGATATGTCGCTGCAACGAAAAAACAAATTTCAATTCAAGGCATTCAAAACTCCTCGGCTGTGCTGCACCCTAAAAACACAGTGGTTTTGCTACGTGATGCTGGTGTGGGCAAAAGCGCAATACTTGGTGTTGAGATGGCTGTAAGTCAACACTTCATTACTTGGAGATGTGATGAAAAGAACATTCATCATAGATATCTATACCAGTGGTTGCAATGGAAAAAACCAGAATTCGAGAGAATTGCATCTGGTTCTACTGTTCAAACAATCGGTGTTCCGTATTTCAAAAAGTTAGCAATAGAGCTTCCAGCAATACAGTCGCAACAGATGATCGCAAATCAGCTATTTTTGTGTGATTTAGGAGCTCAGACGGCAGAAAAATTGGCTGTAGCCTTGGAAAAACGCAAGCTCGGCCTGATTCAGCAACTGCTGACGGGGCGCAGGCGGTTGAAGGGGTTCAAAGGCGAGTGGCATCAAACACGCGCAGATGTCTTGTTTACCGAAATCACGAAACGCAGTCCAACCAAGGAATCATTGCTCTCAGTCACGCAAGACCGAGGGGTGATCCCTCGCTCCATGTTGGAAGCACGAGTGACTATGCCGACAGGAGACTTGACAGCCTTCAAGTTGGTTGAGAAAGACAACTTTGTGATCAGCTTGCGATCTTTCCAGGGAGGGCTGGAGCACTCTAAGTACAGGGGCTTGGTTAGCCCGGCGTACACCGTGTTGGAGTCTGATGCTTCGCGTGTGCATGCTGCTTATTTTCGTCAGTACTTCAAATCCGCAGATTTCTTGCGCCGCCTGTCTGTTGCGGTGGTTGGTATTCGGGATGGCAAACAAATCAACTACACCGATTTCAAGTCAATCAAACTACCATTGCCTCCGATCATCGAGCAAGTTGCGATCACAGAAGTTTTGCATGAAGCAGATATACACATCGCGCTGGCCGAGCAGCAAGTCAATCAGTTCAAAGCCCAAAAACGCGCCTTGATGCAAAAGCTACTGTCCGGGCAATGGCGTATGCCCGCCGATGCCGTGAAAGGCAAGAAATCATGATCAAATCAGCCGCTAGCCGGCATAAAAACTGCGCAGAGTGCTATGGTATTCATAGTAATTTATGCAACAAGGAGCAGCCATGAGCCAGCCCACGCCCAGCTTTGCCACTGAAGAAGTGCTGCTCAGCCAAGTGCCAGCGGTGCAGTTGCTGGTGAATCTGGGCTGGCAGTATCTGAGCCCTGAGGAGGCGACGGCTGCGCGGGGCAAAAAGCGCTCGAATGTGTTGCTCGAAGAGGTGTTGCGCACCCAGCTCAAGGCGCTCAATAAGATTCAATACCGGGGCGAGGTGCATCCGTTTACCGAGGAAAACATTCACGCTGCCATTCAGCGGCTCAAAGCTGTGCCCAATGAGGGCTTGCAGCGCACGAATGCCGCGATGTATGACTTGCTCACCTTGGGCATCAGCTTGGAGCAGACGGTGGATGGCGATACCAAGGCGTTTTCGCTGCGCTATATCGATTGGCAGCAGCCAGCCAACAATGTGTGGCATGTGAGCGCGGAGTTTGCGGTGGAGCGCAGCCGCAGCCTAGAGACGGCGCGGCCTGATTTGGTGTTGTTTGTGAATGGCATTCCATTCGCCGCCATTGAATGCAAAGCGCCCAGCGTGGCACTGGAGGAGGCAATCAGCCAATCCATTCGCAACCAAACGGAAGACTACATTCCTGCGCTGTTTCACCCGATGCAATTGATTCTGGCCACCAACCGCAACAACGCCCGCTATGGCACGGTAGGCACGCCGGCTAAATTCTGGGCGGCTTGGAAGGAAGAGCTGCCCTCAGAGCAAGAAGCGCAATTGCGCGAAGCGATTCATAAGCCTTTGCCACTGGAGGTGCGTGCCAGTTTGTTTGAATTGGTCGCAAAACTAGGGTCGGAGCAAGCCAACGAAGTGCGGGAAGGTGGCGCAGAGGGTTTGGCGATACGCCAGACAAATGAGCAAGATCGGCTCATTTTTGCCCTGCTGCGCCCGCAGCGCTTGCTTGAGATCAGCTTTGCTTACACCGTGTTTGATGGCGGGCAGCGCAAGGTGGCGCGGTATCAGCAGATGTTTGCCGTGCACAAGGTGTTGGCCAGCATTCACAGCCGCCGCGCCGATGGCTCGCGTGAGGGCGGCATTGTGTGGCACACGCAGGGCTCGGGCAAATCGCTCACGATGGTGATGCTGGCTCGGCAGCTCGCGCTCGATCCGCAGATCAACAGCAGCGGCCAAGCGCGCATCGTCTTGGTAACGGATCGCACGGATTTAGACAAGCAATTGGGCAACACCTTTGCTGCCTGCGGCTTCATACCGCATCGGGCACGCTCGGCGCGGGAGCTGCTCAGCCTGGTGGCTGAAAACAAGGCGCAG
The DNA here is from genome assembly GCA_043769055.1 of Allobrachymonas sp. GTDB lineage: Bacteria > Pseudomonadota > Gammaproteobacteria > Burkholderiales > Burkholderiaceae_C > JANMDU01. The sequence continues at coordinate 2,504 of JAYVJQ010000123.1, read as the reverse complement.
CTGATTACCACGCTGGTGCACAAATTTGGCCGCTCCTCGGGCATTGCCAAATTCTCAGACGATTCCACGGAGATTTTCGTCTTGGTGGATGAAAGCCACCGCACGCAATTTGGCAGCTTCTCCGCCGAGATGCGCAGAATGTTTCCGCGCGCCTGCTTCATCGGCTTCACTGGCACGCCCCTGCTGAAAGACGATACGAAAAACAGCTTCGCACGATTTGGGCGGTTGTTGGACTCTTACACGATTGAGCAGGCCGTGGAAGATGGTGCCGTGGTGCCACTGCTCTATGAATCTCGGCTCACGCTGATGGAGCAAAACCAGCAGAGTATCGATACTTGGTTTGAGCGCCATACGGCAACTCTCACGCCGCAGCAAAAAGCCGATTTGAAGACCAAATACTCACGTGCACGCATGCTCACCGGCGCCGATCAGGTGGTGAGCATGACGGCTTTTGATATCAATACCCATTTTGTAGAAAACTGGCAAGGCACGGGCTTCAAGGCGCAATTGGTGGCTAAAGACAAGCTCACCGCCATCAAATACCACCAAGCGCTGGAAGATTTGGGGCAAATCAGCAGCGCGGTGGTGATTTCCGCGCCGGATGCGCATGAGGGCTATGACGAGGTGGACAAACCGCCCAGCGATGAGGTGCGAGCCTACTGGGAGCGCATGATGAAGCGCCACGGCAATGAGGAGAACTACCTTAAAAACGTGATCGATCAATTCAATAGCTCCGACGCGCCCGAAATTCTGATCGTGGTGGACAAGCTGCTCACGGGCTTTGATGCGCCGCGCAACACCGTGCTTTACCTTACGCGGGAATTGCGCGAGCACACACTGCTCCAAGCGATTGCGCGGGTAAACCGGCTTTTTGACGATGGCAAAAACAGCCAAACCCGCCCTAAAGAGTTTGGCTACATCATGGACTACGCTGGCGTGCTCGGCGAGCTAGATAAAGCCCTGCACACCTACCAAGCTTTGACGGGCTTTGATGCAGCGGATATCCGAAAAGCCTTGATTGCTGCCAAAGAGGAAGTTGATAAGTTGCCCGAGAAGCATGCGTATCTTTGGGAGCTGTTTCGTGAGGTGCGCAATCTGAGCGATGAAGATGCCTTTGAGCAAGCTCTCAGCGAGCCAGCAGCGCGCGAGGATTTCTATGCGCGACTAGCGGCATTTGCCCGAACTTTGGCCATCGCTTTAGGCCATGAGGGGTTTTTGAGGCAAGTGCCAGATGCGCTCTTGGCGCGATACAAAGACGATTTGCGGCGATTTGTGCGATTGAAGGCCGCAGTGCGGCTTCGGTTTGCAGAAGTCGTAGATTTCAGCCGCGACTACGAGCCACGCATTCAAAAACTGCTCAACACCCATATTTTTGCCAACGAAGTGCTCAAGCTGCATGAGCCGGTGAATATCTTTGACAGCGAGGCTTTTGCAAAAGTGCTCCACGAGCAGGGGCATAAAAGCAAAGCGGCTCAGGCCGACACGATGGCGCATGCTATCAAACGCACAATTACTGAAAGATTGGTGCAAAACCCAGCGTTTTATGAGCGATTTTCCAAACTGATCCAGCGCGCCATCGATGATTACCACGAGAAGCGAATCAATGAACTGGAGTATTTGCGGCGGGTCAACGATATTCGAGAAAAAATCGTCTCGCATGGTCAAACGGATATTCCACTCAATCTGCGCGGAAACGACGATGCGATAGCTGCATTCGATACCCTGCGCCCTTACGTGGTGTCTGAGCAATTAACGCAAGAAAGTACGGATGCGAAAGCGGCAGAATTGGCTGGCGGTGTTGTGGACATATTTCAACGCCACAGAAAAGTGGATTATTGGAATGATTTGCAAGCGCAGAAGCAAACGGAACAAGCGCTGGATGACTATCTGTATGACAACTTGAATCAGCTGGCAGGCGCATCAACAGGCAGTGAAGCGCTGACCCAACTAATTACCGAACTCATGCGCTTGGCGCGGCATCGGAGAATGAACGCATGAGCGCACCAAAACATCTACTGGTTCGTGGGCGGCAGATGCAATTTCAGCTCGTCACATCAGATCGCCGCACCACGCTGGGCATCGAGGTTCATCCTCATTCAGTGGAGGGCGCGCGCCTAGTCGTGCGAGCACCGCCGGGCTATAGCCTACAAGACATAGCACCCAGGATTGAGCGCCGCGCGTTATGGATCTTGCGCCAAGCTAGCGAATTGGATCAGTATGTGCCCGGTCCGCAGCCCCGGCAATACTTGCCAGGTGAAACATTCAATTTGCTGGGCCGTCAATTGCAATTGCGTCTGAAAACTGGGCAGCCTTTGGTAGAAAAACTAGGCGATAACTTGATCGTGTATGTATCTGAACCATCAGATCGGAGTGCGGTGTCTGCTGCACTTGCCCAGTGGTATCACGCGCAAGCGCAAAGCGTTTTCCATGCGCGCCTGAGGCAATGGCTTAAACACCCTCTTCTGATGTGTGGTGCATCAATCACATTGCAGGTGCGTAGGCTG
>JAYVJQ010000122.1:0-3505 GCA_043769055.1 Allobrachymonas sp. | reverse complement strand
GCGATGGCCAACAAAGCGCGATTCAAACCAGCATTGAGCCGAGCTGCTTCTTTTTCAGGAGCACTCAGCGCAGGCGGCGTAACGGGAAGAGCCGCTTTTCGGCCTAATTCTTCGGTGGCCAAGATTTCATAGAAACCGCGCGGTGAGGCGATGCTTTCCAGCAAGTTTTGCGCTTCTTGCAGCTCTGGGCGCAGCACCAACGTGGGCGTGGCGCCCGGTTGGGTGTTTTGGGGCGTGGCGTTCACCATTTCCGGCTTGCCTTTGACGATCTCTCGCAAGGCGCGCGCCTTCCAATACGCCCAAGTGCTGTCTTTGCGGCCTTCTTCGCTCATTGCATTGACTGCGGCGAGCACCACCGGCCAGCCTTGCGCAGCCGTGCTGGAGCGCAGCGCGGCACGGGCTTTCCAGCCCAGCAAATCGTCGTTCAAATGCTCGTTGCGGGCTTTGGCGTAATGCTCCCCGGCCTCGGCAGAGAGTTTGAGATTGGCTTGCTTGCCAATCACCGCCCAGACCCAGCTGCGCTCCTCGGCGGACAGCTGCACCGACCATTTGTTCTCCAGCGCGCCCGCAGCGGCTTCGGCATCGTTGCTGGCCATTTTGATCAGCGCCAGCGTGATCAACTCTTTACGGGTGTTGCCAGCGGCAATGGCGCGGGCTGCTAGGTAGCGTGCCGGATTGGTATTGATCTCGCCCACGGCTGGCGCAGCCTCTGGTGCGATCAAGGTTACGGCGTTGGTCGCAGCGCGCGGGCGATTGCCCTCAATCGACAGCCTTGCTTCTTTCCACACATCGAGCGCCGTGATGAGCTTGGCTTCGAGCAGAGCGCCCGCAGCCAGCGTGCAGCCATCTTCCGCATCACGAATGCCATACCAATTGCGCAGCACCTCTTGTGCCGCTGCCTCGCCGCTGGCCGCGCCACGCAGGCGATCGATGTGCAGGGCATAGCAGCGCACCTCGCGGTCATCGTTCATTCGGTATTTGGGCAGCTCGCTGGAAAACTGCGCCCAATCGCGCCGCTGGCCGAGCAACTGAAGCCAATCGTTGCGCAAACGGTCTTCTTGATAAGTGCCGGCAATGCTTTGCAGCGTGGCTTGAATCTCAGAGGCGCTGGTCTCGCCTAAGCGAGCTTTTGCATCCCAATACACGGCCCAAGGCTCCAGTGCATGCCCGCGTACTTGTGGGAGCAAAGCGCGCAGCCGAGATCTGTCGCCGCGCTTGGCGGCTTCGCTCATCTCGATGATGAGGTCATCTCCCCTCTGGCTTTGCGCAATAGCTGCGCCACTGAGCCAAACGCTGCACAAACCTGCCAGAATGAATGTCTTGAATACTTGCATACCTACATTATGAATGCTGACAAAAAAGCGCAGCGCGCGCGGTTGATTGATAAGCGCCTGAATTTGCCCGATCGCTTGGAGCGTGCGGCTGATTTGCAGCGTGCGCTACGCGCGTTTTTGGTGGGGCGCGGCGATGACATCATCGGCGCATATTGGCCCATCAAAGGCGAGTTTGATGCCTTGCCTGCACTCTATCGCTGGCAAGAAGATGCGCTGCTGGGTTCAGGTTTGCAGGGCAATGAGCAGAGGCCAGCAGATCCACTCGAACCTCAGTTCTTGAAGCAAAATGAGCTTCTACCCGGCATAAAATATACGCAGAGTGCTACTGAATTTATAGCAAATTTGCTGGATGCAAGTTTGCCGCATGGGGCGCATACAGCGCTGCCCAGCGGCCCCTTGGCTTCGCGCCGCAAGATTGGTTTGCCCGTGGTCGACCGTGTGCACAAAACCTTGCAGTTCCATGCATGGTGGCCCGGTTGCCCAATGGAAGACGATGCCTACAACATCCCTAAACCCAAAGACACCGAGGTGGTGATGCCCACTTTGCTGCTCGTGCCCTGCCTAGGCTTTGGGCCACGCGGCTATCGCTTGGGCTACGGCGGTGGTTTTTATGACCGCACCTTGGCGGCGATTTCACCCAAGCCATTCACAGTGGGTTTAGGCTATGCAAATGGCTATGTGAACAGCTTAGCACCCGAGCCGCACGACGTGGCGCTCGATGCCATCTTGACCGATCACGGGCAGATGTGGCCGCTAGGCTGATGCGGTGACACAAAAAAAGCGCCGGAACTAGAAGTCCGGCGCTGATATTTTGGGGTGGCTGATGGGGTAATTTTCCACCCCGATCCTAAGCGATTGATTTAGATCGTCTTTTTCTCAAAAAACAGCCCAAAATCGGTGGATTAGTCGGGATACTTACTCGGAATCTTATGGTATCAGAATGGCCGCCGAGTGAAGCTGACACGTCTATCCCCTGAATTGACTGTTTCAAAAATCGAGTTATAATTTAAGACATGGTTCTGCTACAGAGCCAATACCGTCGTCGGTTTATTCCGACGGCAACCACTACGCAAGTAGACCACGGCCACCACTAGGTGGCCGTTTTTATTTGGAGCCATGAATGCACATTTGCTATGTTGACGAGTCTGGGGATTCTCAAGCAATAAATTCTGCCACCCATTCCGTACAGCCATGCCTTGTGATAGCTGGCCTTTTTGTAAACGCAGGCTCAATTCATGCAATAACCAAAGAATTCATCCAACTGAAGGCTCGCTTCTACCCTGGGAAATTTAGGCATATCAATCACGATTTAGATATTTTATTGACAGAGATAAAAGGCTCCGACATTCGGACTGATATTAGAGCAAACCTCTTGGCATCATCAAAAGTTCAACATCACCTAAAATTTCTGGACGAAATACTTGCGATTTGCAAAAAATATGATGTGAAGCTTGTTTCAAGAATATGGGTCAAAGCTTTTAGTAAAGCTATTTTTGACAAGTCTGTTTATACGATTACTACTCAAAATATTGCTCAACGCTTTGAGAAATTTTTATTAAAAACCCAATCGCAGGGGATGATCGTTGCTGATTTTAGAGATCCAAATAGAAATTCGTACGTGGCACATTCAGTCTTTACACAAAAGCATAAAGCGACTTTTGACCAATACCCTAGTATTCACGAGGTTCCTACCTTTGGCGTGAGCGATAACCATGCTTGCTTGCAAATTGCAGATTTACTTTGTTCGGCAATAATTTCACCAATTGCGGCTCGTACTCTGTGCGTTCCTCAAGTGAACAATGTTCACACTCATCCGAACTACGATTGGATAAAAAGTCGCTTCAAGAAGCGGTTGAGAAATTTGCAATTTCATTGTAAACACAACGGGACTAATTATTGGGGAATCAGTGTAGATAACCCTCATAATATGAAAACTGCAATAGATTTATTCAAGTGATAAATCTCGCAAAATCTGTTTATGCTTTCACTGCTTAGGCTTAGGCTTAGGCCTAGGTGATTGCTGGGTTTGTTGATCCAAAGAGCGCCCCACACTGGACGCAGGTACAAACTTGATGGCGTTCTTGTGAACCGCTTGCATTTGTGCCTTAACCCTCAGGCGTATTCAACTCGTAGAACAGGTGGGCATGCGTGTTCTGGGGATTGACCACCGT
>JAYVJQ010000121.1:0-5547 GCA_043769055.1 Allobrachymonas sp. | reverse complement strand
TCCCAACGGATACTACCGTTGGTTGGGTTGAGACCCACCAATCGCCCGCCTTGCCCCACGACCAGCGTGTCGCCCACGGCCAGCATCGTGCCGGCTTTGGAGAGCACCAGTGGCTCGGTATTGCTGCGCTGATTGGTCCAGAGTTTGCGGCCTGTTTGCCCATCAAAGGCATGTACCGACCGATCGGCCAGCAGCACAAACACTCGCGCACCGCCGACAAACGGCGCGGTAAACGATTGCGCAGGTAGCTTAGCTTTCCACAATTGCTTGCCGCCATCGAGGGTGACGACTTCGTTGCCCTTCGTGACCACGGCAACCAGTTTGCCATCTGTGCCCGCACCGGTTGCAATGGGCGCAGCAGCCGTGCTGCGCCATATATCTTGCCCAGTGGTTGCATTGATTGCCGCGACTGTGCCGTCAGCGGCAGCCACCACCACGGTATTGCCAAACACGGTGGGCGAGGCGTTCGCAGGCACTTCGCCCACGCGCGTGGCCCACGCTTGCTTCACGCCTACCAGCGCCACATTGGCGGCCAATGGCGCAGGCTCGGGACGCTTAGAGCCGCCTGAACAGGCTGCAAGTAGCATGGAAGATGCTATTAAAGTAATAGCAAACTTCGCATATTTTATGCAGGGCAGAGGGCTAAAACGCTTTAAATAAGGTGTTTGTAGTGACATTGCTGGCCTCCAATCCATGTGAGACAAGATTATTTCTTTTCGCCACTGGCTGCAACCGCAGGAGTGGCAGCGGCTGCGGCAGGTATTGGTGTTGGTGCAGCTTCTGCTTTTTTGGCTTCCACTTCCACACCCAGCGAATTGAGCTTGACCTCCACCAAACGGCGGTATTCGCTTCGCTCATCCAAGCCCTTGTAAGCGGCTTCAAAAGATTTCTTCGCTTCATCGCGCTTACCCTGCGCTAAGAAGATATCGCCGCGACGGTCTGCGCCCAACGCTTCGAACTCTTTGGGTAAGCCTTCAGTGAGCTTGAGCGCGGCATCGTAGCCTTTGCTTTCAAACAAAATGGAAGCTAGGCGCAGCTTAGCAATGGCGCGGTAGCTCTCATCAGCCGCATTGCTGGCCACCCACTCCAGCGGCGCTTTGGCTTGCTCAGCTTGGCCTTTTTCATACAAGGCTTTGGCAGAGAGTAGTCCGGCTTGCGCTGCAAACGTCGTGCCGCCAAAGCGCTCTTTCATGTCGGCAAAGGCGCGACTGATCTTGGCCGGATCGCCCTCTTTGGCGGCGCGCTCCACCTCGTCATACATCGAGCCGGCCTGCGCCGCCTTGTCGCGCTGCCACCATTGGTAGCCGTTGTAAGCAGCAATCGAGCCAAATATGAGGATCAGCACAGCACTGATCAGATTGCCAAATTGCTTCCAAAATGCCTTGATCTTGTCAAGTTGCTCTTGTTCTTCGAGGTCGAGGTGTTTCAATGCCATGGTTCAAATTTCCAATTGTTCGATTGTAGGGCCTGTGTTGCTTTGCTTGCGGCCCTGTGTTGGTTGGTGATACGCTACTATTTTAATAGCAAACTGTGCATATTTTATGCCGGCTAGAGCACTAAAATGCCTTACAAATGATTGAAATAGGTGTCTCAATCAGGAGGCGACTCTTTCAATGCCGCCACTAAAGCGGCCGTATCCGCCAGCGTGATCAGCTGCTGCTCTGCGCCGCCCGCGCGCAGCGGTTTGACCGCCACTTCGCCCCGCGCCAATTCATCGCCGCCAAAGATCAATGCAAACCGCGCGCCCGAGCCATCGGCCTTTTTGAACTGGCTTTTGAAGCTGCCCATGCCCTCAGCCGAATTGGAAGGCGCATGCATTTGCACGCTCACACCGCTGGCGCGAAGCTGCTGAATGCACAAAATAGCAGCGGGTAGCGCGGCGGCATCGGGGATCACGGCGTAGGCATCAGGCGTGGGTTGCGGGATTTCTACGCCCTGCTCCTTGATGAGCTCAAGCACGCGTTCTACGCCTAGCGCCCAGCCCACAGCAGGAGCCGCTTTGCCGCCGATCATCTCGATCAAATAGTCATAGCGCCCGCCGCCGCAGATCGTGCCTTGCGCGCCAAGGCTCGTGGTGATGAACTCAAACACGGTGAGGTTGTAGTAATCCATGCCGCGCACCAAGCGCGGGTTGATCGTGAAGCTCACGCCATTAGCAGTCAGGATACTTTTAACCGCCTCAAAATGTTTGAGCGATGCTTCGCCCAGATAGTCGATCAACTGGGGCGCAGCGTTCACCATCGCCTGCATCGCGGGATTTTTCGTATCCAAAATGCGCAGTGGATTGCTATGCAAGCGGCGCTTGGCTTCTTCATCCATCACATCGGTGTGTTGCTCCAAATAGGCAATCAAAGCCGCGCGATATGCTTTGCGCTCTTCGGGCTGGCCAAGGCTGTTGAGCTCCAAGCGCACATCTTTGATGCCCAATTCTTTCCACAACTGGTCAGCTAACAAAATCAGCTCGGCATCCACCTCGGGGCCGCTAAAACCCAAAGCCTCCGCGCCAATCTGGTGAAACTGCCGATAGCGCCCACGCTGTGGCCGCTCGTGGCGAAACATCGGGCCCATGTAATACAGGCGCTTGCCGCCTTCATACAGCATCGAATGCTCGGCCACGGCGCGCACCACACCAGCGGTATTTTCGGGGCGCAGGGTCAGCTTGTCGCCGTTGAGCTTGTCTTCAAAGGAGTACATCTCCTTTTCCACAATATCAGTCACCTCGCCCAAGCCGCGCACGAACAGCGGCGTGGGCTCCACAATCGGCGTGCGTATGTTGCGATAAGCATAGCGCGCCATCAGGCTGCGCACCTTGTCTTCTAGCCATTCCCAGCGCGCGGAATCGGGCGGGAGAATGTCGTTCATGCCTTTGATGGCGGTGAGTTTTTCGGGGTTCATGTTGATACTCTGTTATTCACTTTGTAATGGCGCAAGATGCGTCGCAATCCATTGCGCAAATTCTTCTTCACTGATTTCGCCTGCAGCCACATCCAACATGATGAGCACGCAAGAGGCATCATCAGCGGCCAAACGCTGGCCATTGAGCATAAGAAATAGCTCCACAGCCACGAAAGCGGTGCGCTTATTGCCATCTAAAAATGGATGGTTGCGGGCAATGCCGTAGCCATAAGAGGCAGCCAGTTTCGCCAAACTCGGCTCTCCGTAAGATGCCACCTGCAAAGGCCGCGCCAATGCAGAATCAAACAAACCCATATCGCGCACGCCATGCGGCCCGCCATGCTCGGCGAGTTGTTCGTCGTGCACAGCAAGCATCACCTGGCGGTGCAGCCACACCCAATCTTTCATCTTAGCTCCCGGGCTGATTTATTTAGCCAACTCGCGCAGCACATGGCGGCGCTTGCGCATAATCTGCTCGGCAAGCTTCATCTGAGCACCAAACTCCGGATCGGAATTGCTGATGCGGTAACCATCCGGCGCTTCCGTCCAAAAGAGTTGATCGCCCTTCTCCACTTTCAGCTGCCCCAAGATTTCTTTAGGCAAAATCACGCCCAGAGAATTGCCGATTTGGGTAATTTTGAGGGTTTGCATGATGATTTCGATCAAAAATGTAATAACTTTAATTATAACAATAACTTGACCATTTGTGCTATTCATGCATCGCCTCTGGCCATTACCTAGCTGTCACATTACCTAGCTGTCAAAACCCCTGTTTACAATCCATCGCAACTGCTTTCCATCATGTCAAACACAGCCTCCATCCCCCCAACCAGTTCTCCGCACGTCATTCCTAGCCTGCGCAGGCGCATGGCTTGCTGGCTATATGAAGGGGTTTTGATGTTTGGTGTGGTGTGGATTGCAGGCTATTTGTTTGGCACGCTCTCGCAAACGCGCAACGCGATGGACAACCGGCTGGGGCTGCAAATTTTTCTGTTCATCGTCTTCGGCATCTATTTCGTCTTTTTCTGGCACAAAGGTCAAACCTTGGCGATGAAGACTTGGCATCTGCGTGTGGTAGATCTGCAAGGAGGCGCGATTTCACAGTGGCGAGCCTTGGGCCGCTACGCGCTTTCATGGCTGTGGTTCGTGCCGCCGCTGGTCGCGATTGCGCCGTTCAAGCTCTCAGGCGGTCAAATCGCTGCCATTGTGACTGGGTGGGTCTTATTCTATGCCCTGCTCTCGCGCTTTCATCCCAAGAAACAGTTCGTACACGACGCGCTCGCCGGCACGATGCTGATTTCTCAGCAGCCGATGAGCAAAACCATTCCTGCATAACCAATCACTATGAGCACACCACAAGAAGCGCCTGACGCGCAAAAATCTCGCAGTGGCCTCACGCGCATCTTGCATGCCACTGGCTACTCCATGGCTGGCCTGCGCGTTGGCCTGCGCGAGCCCGCCTTTCGCCAAGAAGCGATGTTGGCCTGCTTGCTCATTCCCGCAGCTTTTTGGCTGGGTCGCAATTGGCTCGAAAGCTCATTTTTAATTGCCACGGTAGTCATCGTGATGATCACCGAATTACTCAACACAGGCATTGAGCGCTCCATCGACCGCATTGGCCCAGAATGGCATGAACTGTCTAAAACCGCCAAAGACCTCGGCTCAGCGGCTGTGCTGTTGTCGTTGCTGCTGTGCGCCGGCGTATGGCTCGCCGCGATTGCCTCACGGTTTCTTTGAAATCTTTTGCTATGACTGCCTCGCCCCCAAAACCCAACTTCTCCATCTGCGTCTATTGCGGCTCACGCGATGGCAACCAACCCGCTTTTGCTTATGCCGCTGGCGAGGTAGGCCGCTGGATTGGCCAGCATGGCGGTCAGCTTGTTTATGGCGGCGGCAACAATGGCCTCATGGGTATCGTTGCGCAGGCCACGATGGATGCAGGCGGCACGGTCAAAGGAATCATCCCGCAAGCGCTGGTGGAGAAAGAATGGGCCAAAACCGATTGCACTGAGCTGCACATCGTGCAAACCATGCACGAGCGCAAAGCCATGATGGCCGAGCATGCCGATGTCTTCCTGGCCCTGCCCGGCGGCATTGGCACGTTTGAAGAGCTGTTTGAAGCGTGGACTTGGAAGCAACTGGGCTACCACGACAAGCCGATTGGTATCTTGAACGTCAACGGTTGCTACGACGCTTTTATGCAAATGATGCGCGGCACAGTGGACGACGGTTTTGTTGGCGAGTATCAGATGGAGATGATCCAAGTGGCCGAAGAAGCTGCGGGTTTGCTGCGTGAATTAGTCACCGCAGCGGGCTTGTCTGAGCAGCTCAAGCGGATGGATTGATCCTATCCGTTTGCTATAAAAATAATAGCAATCCGCGCATATTTTATGCCGGCAAATTACCATTTTTGCTTAAAAAATCAAACTGCAGCTTCGTCCTGCTCACCCGTGCGAATGCGCACCACGCGCTCGACGGCCGTGACGAAGATTTTTCCATCGCCGATTTTGCCGGTGCGAGCCGCTGCAACGATGGCATCCACGCAGCGATCCACATCCACTGACTTCACAGTGACTTCGACTTTCACTTTGGGCAGAAAGTCGACAACATATTCCGCGCCGCGATACAGCTCGGTATGGCCTTTCTGGCGGC
>JAYVJQ010000120.1:0-4480 GCA_043769055.1 Allobrachymonas sp. | reverse complement strand
GCTTTGGTGGGCACCTTGTATCAACCTCCCGGTGTGGGCCCTTTTGCTTTAGTGATTCTGAGCCACGGCAGCCCCAGTCGTGGGGCTGATCGTGATTTGCTGGGGCGCTTTAGATTGACTGCGCAAATCGGAGCGATGGTCAAGCAAGGTTGGGCGGTGCTGGTGCCCATGCGGCGCGGCTATGGTGCATCCGCTGGTGAGTACGCGGAGAGTATTGGATATTGTCATGAGCCGCGCTATGACAAAACAGGCGCCGAGAGTGCGCAAGATATTAGCGCTGCAGTGGCATTTGTGCGCTCTCGGCCCAGTCTTGATGCCAAGCAAATCGTCCTGATGGGGCAATCTGCCGGTGGCTTTGCCTCGATGGCCGCAGCGAGTCTGCAATTGCCGGGCGTGATCGCTGCTGTCAACTTGTCGGGCGGACGTGGTGGCAATGGCTTTGACGGTATCCCTTGCCGCCCAGACTTGATGGCTCAAACCATGGGTCAATATGCCAGAACATTGCGCGTTCCCATGCTGTGGTTTTATGTGGAGAATGATAAATACTTTGGCCCTTCAGTCGTTCAATCTTGGCTGAAGGCATTTGAAGCGGCAGGCGGGCAGGCTAAGTTGGTGTTGCATCCACCGTTTGGTGTGGATGGTCATCTTCTGTTTTACAAAGCCGAGGCTGTTCCGATTTGGCTAGGCGCGATGAATGATTTTTTCAAAGAGCACGGCTTGATGGGATTACGTTGAGGCCTGCACACGAGGCTTGTGCAGCTGGCGCGAGCGATTGATGGTTTTTTCAGTTCACGGCCTTGCCACGAAACTCGCGCGGCGTTTGCCCTGTCCATCGCCTAAAAGTCCGGCTGAAATTGCTGGGGTCGCTGTAGCCCAGTTGCACGGCAATCGCTTCGACGGTTACGGTGCTACGCGCGAGCAACCAAAAGGCCGCATCTTGCCTCACTTGATCCAACAGAGTTTGGTAGCTGCTGCCCTCACTGTGCAAATGCCGGATCAAGCTGCGTGGCGAGAGGTGTTCAGTGTCTGCCATGGTTTGCAGGCTGGGGTAATGTCCTTCGCAGACCAGCAAACGGGTGCGGATGCGATCGGTGAGCTGGCCCGAACTGCGCTGCTCCATGAGCCGCGCGCATTCGCGCACAGCTTGGCGTCTGGCCTGTGGATCTGAAGCAAGGGTGGATGTGGTCAGCTGGGCCGCACTGAACGTGATGGACCAGCATGGAGCACCGAAGCTGATGCGCGGAAATTGCTGGCCATAGGCCTCTGCCCAAGCAGGTGCGGGCATGGGCCAATGGAGTGCGACATCTGCCGACCAGTCTTGACCCGTGATGGTTTGCAGCAGACGGAACACAGCTCCTGTGATGTGACCCAGAACATATTCACGTGCACTGGCATCGGGCAAATCCTCGTGCAGCTCTAGCAGCGCCGATGTGTCTTGCTTGTGCAAGGTAAAGGCCATGAGGTTTTGCCGCAATGCGCCATAGGCGGGCAGCAGTTCAAGCGCTTCGCCCACATCCCGGCTCGCCATGCCCGCATAACCTACCGCGCCATGCGCCGCCAAGTCAGTGCCCAGCCCGACTTCCAGCCCCAGCCACGGGCATTGCGTCAGGGTGAGTGCTTGAGCGATCAAGCTATGCATCTGGGCAAAGCTCATAAATGCATGGCCTGCGTGCAAAGCGTCCCAGTCCAAGCGCGTACCCTGCAAAATATCTAGTGGCTTCAACCCGCGCTTGACCAATGCTGCGCACAGCAGCCGCGCATACACCGGGTGTACGCAGGGCCGCAGCCATGAGGTGAGTGCATGATTGAGGAGAGGATTTGTCACTAAATGACGATAACATGGCCTTGCCTGCGCTGGCAAGTAACGATGCGCTTGACCATAATCGAATGAAGAGACAACCGACCGCAATAAAAGGCTTCATTTTGAATATCGCCCAGACACTTCCGGCCCAAGAGGCTAGCAACTACCGCGACAGAAAACGCTGGAGCTGGCTGCTTTCAGTTGTCGCGCCTTTGGTGTCGGTGCTAGGCACGGGGGCGCATGCGCTTGGTGCGACGAGCCAGTGGTGGTTTTTTCTGCCCTTGCTGTTGGTTTATTTGATCGTTCCCTTACTCGACTTGATGGTGGGAGAAGACTTGAGCAATCCGCCAGAAGCCGCCGTGCCCCGGCTGGAGGCTGACCGCTACTACCGCGCCATCACCTATGCCACCGTGCCCGTGCTGTGGGTCTGCTTTATTTTCAACTGCATTTTTCTGGCAACGCATGATCTGCCCTTGGCAAGCTGGATCGTCACCATCATCAGCACCGGCTCAGTGCTGGGCTTTGGGCTGAACTTGAGCCACGAGCTAGGGCACAAGCTTGATTGGCTTGGCCGTAAAGTGGCGCTCTTCAACATGTCCTTGGGCGCCTATGGACACTTTTCCATCGAGCACAACCGTGGCCACCATCGCCATGTGAGCACGGCTGAAGATCCCGCATCGTCCAAAATGGGCGAGAGCATTTACCGTTTTGTGCTGCGCGAGATGCCCGGCGCATGGTGGCGCGCGTGGCAGCTAGAAGCGGATCGGCTGCAGCGCGAAGGCAAAAGCGCATGGCATCAAGACAACGAAATCTTGCAAGCAGGCGCTGTGACGCTGGCGCTGTATGGCAGCTTGGTGGCCATCTATGGCCTGCCCATGTTGATCGTTTTGCCGCTCATCGCATTTTGGGGAGCGTTCCAGCTCACATCGGCCAACTACATTGAGCACTATGGCCTGCAGCGCCTGCGCCATGCAGATGGGCGCTATGAAATGTGCCAGCCACATCATTCGTGGAACAGCAACCATTTGATCTCCAACCTCATGCTATTTCACCTCCAGCGCCATTCAGATCATCACGCCCATCCCGGCCGCGCGTATCAATCGCTGCGCGATTTTCCCGATCTACCGCGTTTGCCATCGGGCTACTTCGGCATGTTTTTTCTGGCTTACATTCCGCCCCTGTGGTTTCATGTTATGGACCCGCGCGTGGTGCAAGTCACCCGTGGCGACACCCGCCATATGAACATCCTGCCCGCAAGACGCGAGGCTTTGGTGCTTCGGCATGGATTGGTGGGTGAGGGCGCGGCGGCTTAGTGCGAACTGCTGCGCACAGCCGGTGAATGAAGTTTCGACGGTAGGAAAATCAGGGTTTATGCGAGGCATGCTTTGCGGGCGCTCCAGTATCGTCAGGGCCTATACAAGCAAACCGGAGTCCTCATGACGCAAGCTCTTTTTCCACGCCGCAAACTGATCGCAACGGGCGGCTTGGCTGCTGCTTCTGTGGTGCTGCCATCAGCAATTGCGCAGCAAGCTAAATGGCCCACCAAACCCATTCGCATCATCGTGGCCTTCCCGGCTGGTGGTTTGACCGATGCTTATGCGCGGCTCTATGCCGAGCAGCTCACCGCTAAATTTGGCATGCAAGCGATTGTGGAAAACAAACCCGGCGCAGGCGCTATTCTAGCTATTGATGCAGTGGCCAAATCCCCTGCGGACGGCTACACCTTGCTCATGACCACCTCGGGCACCGTTTGGCAAAACCGCGTGCTCTACAACAAGCTGCCCTACAACTTGGACAAAGACATTACACCAATTGCCTTTTTCCCCTCGGGCCCGCTGATCGTGGGTGTGCCAGAAAAGCTAGGCGTTCGCACGTTCCGCGAGTTGATTCAATACGCCAAGCAAAACCCCACCAACATGGGCAGTTATGCCCCCGGTGCATATCCCAATATGGTGGCCGACCAAGCCAACCGCGTCGAAGGCACCAAGATTCAAACCATCAACTACCGTGGCGAAGCGCCGATGTGGGTCGATCTGGCCGGCGGCCAATTGCAAGTAGCTATCGGCAGCTACCAATCCTTTGCCACCGTGCAGCAGCGCGGCGTGCGCGCCATCGGCGTGACCGGCTCCTACCGCAGCCCAAAGCTGCCCGATGTGCCCACACTCACCGAGCAAGGCGTAGAAGGCCGCTTGGTCACCCTAGAAGGTGGCCTGCCGCTCATGGCCCCCGGTGGCACACCCGAGGCCGTGTTGCAAGCACTCTCGCAAGTGGCAGTCGAGGGCGCGAACACGCCACGTGCGGCTCAGTTGCGCGAAACCTTTGCGATTCCGAATAAGCCGAAGAATTTGAAAGACACCCGCGCTGATTGGGAGCGTGATGTGCCGGTGTGGATCAAGCTGGCAGTGGATTTGGGGATTAAGCTGGATTGATTGCTGTGTCGGTTGGGCAAGCGGTATGCGCTACGCCTCAGTGCTTGACCGAGGCATATCTGTTGACCATTTCTTCAACCATATCGCTACGCGTATTCATGCGGCTACCTGCAAACTGAATAGCAGTGACCTCGCCTTTGCTGTTTCTCATGCGGCTCACCAATTCTCCGGGGCTTAAAAATGCAGATGTTTTGACAATGCGAGCTGTGTCTTTACCAGTGCCTAGCCCCGTGAGTTGGAGCACAGTTTC
>JAYVJQ010000119.1:0-4536 GCA_043769055.1 Allobrachymonas sp. | reverse complement strand
CCCGCAGCGCAGCAAACCTATCTAGCTTACTACCCTACGATGGAAACTCTGGAAGAGAACATCGTGCGCGCGATTGAAAATTTCCGCTTGCTCACGCCGTTTGAAGATTCTTCGCGTGACACGGGCTACATCTTGCAGGCTTTCACCACGCGCTTGAAAGATGTGCGCATTCGCACAAATTTTCAAATTCAAATTCTGAGTAATTTATTTTTTCGTAACAAGGGTGCCTACATCATTGGAAAGATCATCAATGGTTTTAATGAAGTGCCGTTTGCATTGCCAGTGCTCCACACCAAGGAAGGTGGAAAACTTGTCATCGATGCAGCGCTCTTTGGTGAAGACGATTTACTCATGCTGTTCAGCTTCGCACGCGCTTATTTCCTCGTGGATATGGAAATTCCGAGTGCTTATGTGCAGTTTTTGCGCAGCCTCATGCCGCGCAAACCGCGTGCGGAGATTTACAACGCGCTGGGTTTGGCCAAGCAAGGTAAGACCTTGTTTTACAGAGATTTTCTCTACCACCAGCGCCACAGCACCGATAAATTCCGCATCGCGCCGGGTATCAAAGGCATGGTGATGCTGGTGTTTGACTTGCCCAGCTTTCCCTATGTGTTCAAACTGATCAAAGATTTTTATCCACCGCAAAAAGACACCACGCGCGAGCAGATCAAAGGCAAATACATGCTGGTCAAGCAGCACGATCGCGTGGGTCGCATGGCTGATACTTTGGAATACAGCGAGGTGGCCTTCCCGCGCAGCCGCTTTGAAGATGAGTTGATCGAAGAGATTAAGAAATTCGCGCCGAGCCAGCTAGAAATTTCCGACCGTGATGGCGATGGGCAAGAAGAAGTCATCATCAAGCACCTCTACATCGAGCGACGCATGATTCCGCTCAACATCTATTTGCAAGAAGCCCTTGATTTGAAGGATGATCCGCGCGGCAAGGAAATAGCAATTGGGCAGATCGAAAAAGCCGTGCTCGAATACGGCAATGCGATCAAAGACTTGGTGCGCGCCAACATTTTTCCTGGCGATATGCTGTGGAAAAATTTTGGCGTGACGCGGCATGGCAAGGTCGTGTTCTACGATTACGACGAGATCGAATACATCACCGATTGCAATTTTCGCCGCGTGCCTACGCCGCGCACGCCAGAAGACGAGATGAGCGGCGAGGTTTGGTATAGCGTGGCCAAAAACGATGTGTTCCCCGAAACTTTTGGCCCTTTCTTGCTGGGCAACCCAGCGGTGCGCGAAGTCTTCATGCGCCACCATGCTGATTTACTCGATGCCGCTTTCTGGCAAAGCCACAAAGATCGCATCAAAGCAGGCCATGTACACGATGTATTCCCGTATGAACGAGAAAAAAGATTTCACCGTGGCTGATCACTCAGATCGCTCAGGTCGATTAGAGCCTCCCGGCAGCGAGGCGATTGCAATGCTTCCTTTGTTTGAGCGACTTGAGCTGCGCCACATCACGCTGGTGAGCACGGGTGGGCAGGCTGAGCGCGCGGCTGAGCAATTGATGCAAGCGAGGGTTTGGGGCTTTGATACCGAATCCAAGCCCACCTTTCGCGTCGGAGAAATCTCCACAGGCCCGCACATTGTGCAACTTGCCACACTTGATCATGCGTGGGTGTTTCAGCTGCACGATCCTGATTGCCGCGCGGTAACGGCGCGATTGCTCGCGCAGCCGGGGCCGATCAAAGCGGGTTTTGGCTTGGGTGACGATAAAAAGCGCATTCGCAGCAAGCTGGGCGTGGAGCCAGAAGGTATTGTGGAAATCAATACCTTGTTTCGCCAGTTGGGCTATCGCAAAGAGCTGGGCGTGAAGTCTGCCGTGGCTGTGATGTTCAAGCAGCGCTTCATCAAATCCAAAAAAGCCTCCACCAGCAACTGGGCGCTGCCAACTTTAAGCGAGCAGCAGCTCATCTATGCGGCCAATGATGCTTATGCGGCTGCGCGGGTGTGGCATGCGCTGCAAGCATTGCCCGCCGCTGCATAAATCTAGGACAATCTCACCATGACTGAAACCGCATCCACCCCAGACAATACCGCTCCTGCGCTGCCCGATCATTTGAGCATCGATCCACGCAGCCCGCATTACTCAGCCGCTGCCCTTGAGCGCGAAATTGGCATTCGCTTGAATGGCAAAGAGCGTTTTGATGTGGAGGAATACTGCATCAGCGAAGCCTGGGTCAAAGTGCCTGCGGGTAAAACGCTGGATCGCAAAGGCAAGCCATTGCTGATTAAGGTCAAAGGCAAAGTCGAAGCGTTTTACCGCTGATTCCGCCTCCAAATCATTCCCATACGTCGTTGCAGCGCCTTGCCGTGCTAGAGCACTGTCAGCGTCGCTGCGCCTAGTCTGGAAATGATTTGAAGTCGGAATAAAACCGTTAAGCACTCTGCTTCACGTCGAGCGTGATTTCGGTAAACGATGCGCCAAGGTCTTCTTCTTCCTCGGGCTCTTCGGCTGCTTTCTTGGCGGCGGCGAAATCATTGGCCAAACGCCACATGAGGTTGGTGGGGCTGTCGGCGTGGTTGATGCCTTCTTTGCGCTCGACCGTGCCTTCCACAATCAAACGGGCGATGTCTTGTTCGAAGGTTTGCGAGCCATCGGTCATGGATTTTTCCATGGCTTCTTTGACGCCAGAGAAATCGCCTTTTTCGATCAAATCTTGCACGAGTTTTGTGTTGTACATGATCTCCACAGCTGGTGCGCGCTTGCCTTCCACGGTGCGCAAGAGGCGCTGTGACACGATGGCTTTGAGGGCCGTGGCCAAATCTCCCAACAGGGTGGGGCGCACTTCAACTGGATAGAAGCTTAATATGCGGTTGAGAGCTTGGTAGCTGTTGTTGGCGTGCATGGTGGCCAAACACAGGTGGCCCGATTGCGCATAGGCGATGGCAGCGCTCATGGTTTCCCGATCACGAATCTCACCGATCAAAATCACATCGGGTGCTTGGCGCAGCGCGTTTTTCAAAGCGGTTTGCATGGCCATCGTGTCCGAGCCCACCTCGCGCTGATTGACGATGGATTTTTTATTCGTAAAGATGAATTCGACTGGGTCTTCCACCGTGAGAATGTGGCCCGGCATGCGCGCATTGCGGTAATCAATCATGGCTGCCAAGGTGGTGGATTTGCCAGCGCCCGTGGCGCCCACCATCAAAATCAGGCCGCGTTTTTCCAAGATCATATCGGCCAGACCTGCTGGCACATTCAGCGATTCAAGCGCAGGGATGTCGGTGGCGATGTAGCGGATCACGCAGGCATAGGTGCCGCGCTGCTTCATCGCGGAAATACGGAAATTACCCACGCCATCAATCGCATGAGCCATGTTCAGCTCCAGCGTTTCTTCTAGTTCTTCAATGCGTGTGGGCGGCAGCACTTCAGCCAGTAAATTTTTCACCGCATCAGCGGGCAGGGGCTGGCTGTTGATCGGCACGGCTTGACCGTTGATTTTGATCGTGGCCGGAGCAAAAGCCGACAGGTACACATCGGAGGCCTTTTTCTCGGCCATCAACTTCAAGATGCGTTCCATCATGCCCATTGCATACTCCTCGTTCGTTTGCTGACTGTGTTTCGCGCCATGACCGTGCTTCGCACAATGATCGCGCTTTACTAGATGACAAAATGACTGCATCCAAGCGTCATTTTGTCATCAAAGCCGCGCCAGCGGCAAAATCATTTCTTCATGGCTCAATCGCGCAGCAAGTCATTCAGCGATGTGCTGGCGCGGGTTTTGGCATCGACCGTTTTGACGATGATGGCAGCGTAGGTGTTGTATGCCACGCCAGAGGTCGTCGTCTTGGGCATGCTGCCGCTAATGACCACCGAGCCAGAAGGCACGCGACCGTAGATCATCTCGCCAGTGTCGCGGTTGAAAATCGGGGTGCTCTTGCCTAGGTACACCCCCATGCCGATCACGGAATTTTCCTCAACCACCACGCCTTCAACCACTTCCGAGCGCGCGCCGATAAAGCAGTTGTCTTCAATGATGGTGGGGCCTGCTTGCAAAGGCTCTAGCACGCCGCCAATGCCCACGCCGCCCGAGAGGTGTACGTTTTTACCAATTTGTGCGCAAGAGCCCACCGTGGCCCAGGTGTCAACCATGGTGTTTTCATCGACATACGCGCCAATGTTCACATAGCTGGGCATGAGGATCGCGCCCTTGGCAATGAAACTGCCGCGCCGAGCGACGGCTGGTGGCACCACGCGCACGCCGGTGGCTTTCATCTCTTCGGGGGTGAGATGCGCGAATTTGGTTTTGACTTTGTCATAAAAACCCAAATCGCCGGCTTTGACGATTTCGTTGTCGTTCAAGCGGAAAGACAGCAGCACAGCTTTTTTGACCCACTGATGCACCGTCCATTGGCCCACGGATTCACGGGTGGCCACGCGAATTTGGCCTTTGTTGAGCTGGCTGATCACATGCTCAACGGCTTCGCGCACTTCTGTGGGGGCTTTTGACGGGGAAAGATCGGCGCGGTTGTCCCAGGCGGTGTCGATGATGGTTTGGAGTTGTTGGGTCATGATTT
>JAYVJQ010000118.1:0-26988 GCA_043769055.1 Allobrachymonas sp. | reverse complement strand
ACCCTGCTCTGCGCACCAGCGCGCCATCGCCAAGCCCGAGCTACCCAGCCCAAGAATCAACACATGTGAATCTTTTAAGTGTTCCATTGCGTGATTTTTCTAGCGCAGCTTCAAGGTAGAAAGACCCACCAAGCACAGCAGCATCGTGATGATCCAAAAGCGCACCACCACTTGCGTTTCTTTCCAGCCTGATTTTTCAAAATGATGGTGCAAGGGTGCCATCTTGAACAGACGACGACCTTCACCATATTTACGCTTGGTATATTTAAACCATGTGACTTGCAGCATCACCGAGAGCGCTTCCACCACGAAGATGCCGCCCATGATGGCCAACACGATTTCTTGGCGCACGATCACCGCAATCGTGCCCAATGCGCCACCGAGTGCCAACGCGCCCACATCGCCCATGAAAACTTGTGCAGGATGCGCGTTGAACCACAAGAAAGCCAAGCCAGCCCCTGCCATCGCCGCGCAAAAAATCAACAACTCGCCTGCACCGGGAATATGCGGAAAGAACAAGTATTTTGAAAACACGGCACTACCCGTCACATAGGCAAACACACCCAGCGCCGAGCCGACCATCACCACCGGCATGATGGCCAAGCCATCCAAACCATCGGTCAAATTGACTGCATTGCTTGAGCCGACGATCACCAAATAGGTCATGATGACAAAGCCAAACACGCCCAGCGGATAACTGATCTCTTTGAAGAATGGCACCATCAAACCCGCCTTGGGCGGCAAGTTCACATCAAAACCTGATTGAACCCAAGTGATGAAAAGTTGCACCACACGCAAATTGCTGCTCTCAGAAATGCTGAACACCAAATACAAGGCAGCAATCAAACCAATCACCGATTGCCAAAAATATTTTTCACGGCTTCGCATACCCTCTGGATCTTTGTTGACCACCTTGCGCCAGTCATCAACCCAGCCAATCGCACCAAAACCTAAAGTGACGATCATCACAATCCAGACAAAACGATTCGTCCAGTCAAACCACAGCAAGGTAGAAATCGCAATCGAGATCAAGATCAATACGCCGCCCATCGTGGGTGTGCCGCTTTTGGCCAAATGACTTTGCATCGCGTATTCACGAATCGGCTGGCCGATTTTGAGCGAGGCCAAATAACGAATCACCCAAGGCCCAGCGAACAGACCAATGAGCAGCGCCGTCATCGCCGCCATCACGGCGCGAAACGTGAGGTATTGGAAGACGCGAAAAAAGCCCAATTCAGGCGACAGGCCTTGCAGCCATCCAGCGAGGCTAAGCAGCATGCGCAGTCTCCTTGTTATTTTCAGTTGTTGTGTTGTTCATATTCTCAATCGCCTGCACCACGCGCTCCATCTTCATGAAGCGCGAGCCTTTCACCAGTACGCTGCGGTAATGTGGCAAATCAGCTAACACTGCCTGCTGTAAAGCCTCCATACCGCCCACATGCCGCGCGCCGGGGAAAACCGCTGCGCAATAACGCATCAAATCGCCCGTACACATCAAGGTCTCAATGCCGCGCTCAGCCGCATATTCACCAATCTCTGCATGGAACTCAGGCCCTTGATCGCCCACCTCACCCATGTCACCCAAAACGAGCAGATGCGGCGCTGGTAATTCAGCGAGCACATCAATGGCTGCACGCACAGAATCTGGGTTGGCGTTGTAGGTATCGTCAATCAAGTTGAGTGGCCTGCTGGCCAGCATCACTTGCGCTGCGCGCGAGCGGCCTTTGACCGCCTCGAATGCTTCCAAGCCAGCAATGATCGATTCAAGCGGCACACCTGCGCCCAAGGCCGCGCATGCAGCGGCCAATGCATTTTTCACGTTGTGCCGCCCCGCAATACGCAGGCGACAACTGGCTGAGCCCAGCGGCGTGGCCATGCGTACATTCCAACTGGCTTGCTGCCAATCGGCGCTGGCCGTGACATCGGCGGGCACAGCGCCGCTGGAAAAGCAAATCTGCTCGCGGCTGCCTGCGAGGCCGCGCCACAGCGAGGTGTAGGCATCGTCCGAGGGGAATACGGCCACGCCCGTCTCGGGCAAAGTAGAGATCACCGCACCATTTTCCTGCGCCACCGCTTCCACCGTGTGCATGAACTCTTGGTGCTCGCGCTGTGCATTGTTCACCACAGCCACAGTGGGCTGAGCCAAAGCGGAGAGGTAGGCAATCTCGCCGGGATGGTTCATGCCCAGTTCAATCACGGCGATTTCATGCGTTGAGCGCAAACGCAGTAAGGTCAGTGGCACGCCAATCTCATTGTTTAGATTGCCCTGCGTAGCCAAGCTGTGCTCAGGGCTGAGTGCCTTCAAGATGCTGGCAATCATTTGCGTGACGGTAGTTTTTCCATTGCTTCCCGTGACTGCAATCAAGGGCAGATCAAACTGCGCGCGCCATGCTGCGGCCAACTCGCCCAAGGCGCGTTTGGCGTCCATCACGATCAAACCATTCATACCGGCAGCTTCTAAGCCATGCTCGGCCAGCGCGGCTTCTGCTCCCGCGGTTTTGGCCTGTGGCAAGAAATCATGCGCATCAAAGCGCTCGCCTTTGAGCGCAACGAATAAATCGCCTGCGGCCAGTGTGCGCGTATCGGTGTGAACGCGGCTGATTTGCGCTTGCGCATCGCCCACCAAGGTGCAACTCACGCCTCGACTGGCAAGCAAATCACAGGCGCGTTGCAAAGTCATCATCTGCGTCATACCACCGCCTCCTGCCAATGAAGCAAAGCCGCTTGCGCCTCAGCGCGGTCTGAAAAAGGATATTTCACGCCAGCGATCTCCTGATAATCTTCATGCCCTTTGCCTGCGATCAACAGCACATCGCTGGCATGGGCTTGAGACACTGCATGCGCAATCGCCTGCGCGCGTGCGAGCACGAGAGTGGCTTTGGTGGGTTGCGTGAGGCCCGCCATGATTTGGGCAGTAATGTCTTGCGCTTTTTCATGGCGCGGGTTGTCGCTGGTGACCACAATTTGGTCGGCCGCTTGAGCGGCTTGTGCCATCAAAGGCCTCTTGCTCGCATCACGATTACCACCGCAGCCAAACACACACCACAGCTTGCCGCCGCGCGTGTTCGATACGGGGCGCAAAGCTTGCACGGCCTTGGCCAGCGCATCGGGTGTATGTGCGTAGTCCACCACTGCCAGCGGCTTGTTATCGCCACCGATCAGCTCCATACGTCCGGGCACGGCAGTGCATTGCGCTATGGCACGTGCTGCATCTGCCAAGCTCAAGCCGAGTGCATGCAGCGCACCGATGACACCCAGAAGATTCGCCGCGTTGTAATCGCCCACAACAGGGCAGCTCACGCTGACTTTTTCACTGCCTTGATGCACATCAAAGCGCATGCCTTGGCTCACATACACCACAGGTGAGGCATACAGCGTGGCAGTTTGAGAATTTTGCGAAGCCGTGATCACTTGCAAGCCGCGCTGGGTACACAGTGCCACCAACTCTTGTCCTTTGGAATCGTCGATATTGATCACCGCAGCTTGCAAATTCGGCCATTCAAACAAAGCGCGCTTGGCCAGCCAATACGCTTGCATGGTTTGGTGATAGTCCAAATGATCTTGCGTGAAGTTGGTGAACACGGCCACGCGAATCTGCGTGCCGGCCATACGGTGCTCGGCAATGCCAATGCTCGATGCTTCCATTGCGCAGGCTGTTGCAGCTGCTTCGCGCAAGCGAGCCAGCTCAGACTGCAGCATCACAGGATCGGGCGTGGTCAAACCTGTGGAAACCATGTTTCCCGGTGTTCCAATACCTAAAGTACCTACAAGTCCACATGAATACTGCGTAGAGTGCTCACTTTTTAATAGTGAATTGCTTCGTAGCACGTTCAGTGTCTGAGCGAGCCACCACGCAGTGGAAGTTTTGCCATTCGTTCCGGTGATGGCAATTACATCAAGCTGGCCACTGGGCTTCACATAATATTCCGCTGCAATCAAACCACTCGCTGCTTTCAAGCCTGCATAGCTTGCGATGCACGCATCTGCAAAATCAAATGCTGCTAAACCCTCATGCTCCACGAGCACTGCCGCTGCGCCTGCAGCCAGGCTCTTGGCCACATAATGCCTGCCATCAGTTGCAGCACCGGGCCATGCAATGAAGCCATCACCCGCTGCAATCTTGCGGCTATCGGTATGCAATACTCCGCTCACATTCTGATGTAGCCAAGCTGCGGCTTCCTGTGGCGATGAGAGTTGCCGCATCAGAACGACTCCTCTTCTGCGCGCACCACGATTTGCGGCTTGATCGCCATATCGGGCTGCACGCCCAGCATGCGCAAAGTTTGCGCCACAGTTTCGGAGAACACGGGCGCAGCTACCTCACCGCCATAGAACTTGCCATTGCTCGGCTCATCGACCATCACAGCCACCACGATGCGCGGATTGTCAATCGGCGCGAGGCCAACGAACCATGCGCGGTATTTTTTATCGGAATAGCCTTTACCTTCTTGCTTGCGGGCTGTGCCGGTTTTGCCGCCGACGGAATAACCAATCGTTTGCGCCAGCGGGGCAGTGCCACCTTGTGCCGTGGCCATTTGCAGCATCTTGCGCACGGCAATCGCATTTTTCTCGCTCATGATGCGCACGCCACCGGTGGGCTGATCATTCTTAGTGAGCGTGACGGGGATCAACTCGCCATCGCGTGCAAACACACTGTAGGAGCGAGCGAGTTGAAAGAGCGAGGCCGACAAGCCGTAGCCATAACTCATGGTGGCCTGCTCAATCGGCCGCCAAGTTTTGTAAGCGCGCAGCTTGCCGCTCACCACGCCGGGAAACGGCAGCTGCGGCTTTTGGCCGAAGCCCGCTGCAGAATAAAACTCCCACATCTCGCGCGGCTCGGCTTTCATCGCCATCTTTACTGTGCCCACGTTGCTCGATTTTTGAATGATCTCATTGACCGTGAGCACACCATGCGGGTGCGCATCGGTAATCGTTGCGCCGCCAATCGTGATCTTGCCGGGCGCAGTTTCAAAGCGCGTCTCGGGTGTCACCCATTTTTTCTCCAGTGCCATCGCGGCGATGAAAGGCTTCATGGTAGAGCCGGGCTCAAAGGTATCTGTGACTGCGCGGTTGCGCATTTGCGCGGGCGTGAGCTGGGCGCGTTTGCCGGGTATGTAGCTCGGGTAGTTGGCAAGCGCCAGCACCTCGCCGGTTTGCACATCCAGCACCACCACGCTGCCTGCTTTGGCTTTGTGCTGCGTCACGGCATCGCGCAATTTTTGATACGCAAAGAATTGCACCTTGCTATCGATCGAGAGCTGAATGTCTTTGCCATCTAGTGGTGCCACTGTCTCGCCAATGTCTTCCACCACCCGACCCAAGCGATCTTTGATCACTCGGCGCGTGCCGTTTTTGCCAGCCAGCTCGCCATTGAAGGCCATCTCGATACCTTCTTGGCCTTTTTCATCGGTATTGGTAAAGCCCACCACATGGGCAGCGGCCTCGCCTTCGGGGTATTGGCGGCGGTATTCTTTGCGGGTGTAGATGCCTTTGATGCCCAGCGTAGCAATTTGCTGCGCTACCGTTTCATCAATTTGGCGCTTAAGCCAAACGAAGGTTTTGTCGTCTTCATCGAGTTTTTTACGCAGCTCAGACAGCGGCATTTCCAGCAGTTTAGCCAGTTGCGCCAGCTTGACCTTGTCTTGCTCCACATCCTCAGGAATCGCCCACACGCTGGGCGCGGGCACGCTGGAGGCCAAGATCAAACCATTGCGATCTAGAATGCGGCCTCGGTTGGCGGGCAGCTCCAAGGTGCGCGAGAAACGCACCTCGCCTTGCTTGATGAAAAAATCATTGTTGATCACTTGCACATAAGCCGCGCGCCCGGCCAAGCCTACAAAGGCCAATGCAATAGCGGCCACCACGAGCTTGCTGCGCCACACGGGTGTCTTGCTGGCCAAGAGTGGGCTGGCGCTGCCTGAGTAGGCCACGCTTTTGGTGTTCAGAGGATTAGCGCGCCAGCTCATGGCTTGGCTCCCGGCGCATCCGCTGCTGGCAGCTTCACATATTGCGTCACGGCTGGCGTGGCGGTGCGCATTTGCAATTGCTCTTTGGCGATTTTTTCAATGCGCAGCGGCGTGGCAGATGAGCGCTTGTCTACCTCTAGCCGCTCGCGCTCAATCTCCAGCTTGCGCGAGAACGCTTGCGCCTTTTCAACCTCCACAAACAAGCGGCGTGATTGGTACTGCACCTGCACGAGATACATCGCACTCATCACCACCGCTGCGAGCAACACGAGATTGAGCCTAAGCATGGGCTGTCTCCGTGCGCTGGGCCACGCGTAGGATCGCGCTGCGTGAGCGTGGGTTGGCAGCGACCTCTTGGCTTGAGGGTTTCAATCGCTCAATCGCTATTAATTTCATAGCAATTGACGTATTATTAATGCCGGCTAGTAACCAATTTGGATCATTTCTATCGACTTTTTCTTTTGTGTGCTCTGCAATGAACTGCTTGACGATGCGGTCTTCCAAGCTGTGAAACGAAATCACCACCAAGCGCCCGCCAGCGGCCAGCACGCGCAGGCATTCATGCAGCGCTGCTTTCAAATCATCGAGCTCGCCATTGATAAAAATGCGAAATGCTTGGAAGCTGCGCGTGGCCGGATGCTGGCCGCCTTCGCGCGTGCGCACCACGGTGGCAATCAAGCCTGCAAGTTCGAGCGTGCGCTGCGGCGCTTGGCCCGCATCGACTTTGGCGCGAATCGCTTTGGCAATTTGCTTGGCAAAGCGCTCTTCGCCAAATTCTTTGATCACGGTTTCAATTTCTTTTTCTGTGGCCTGTTCCAGCCATTGCGCCACGGTTTGGCCGCGCGTGCTGTCCATGCGCATATCGAGTGGGCCATCGCGCATGAAGGAAAAACCGCGCTCAGCCTCATCTATTTGCGGGCTGCTCACGCCCAAGTCCATCAAAATGCCTTGGGCGCTGGCGGTGGGCAAATCTGCAAGGCCCGTGAAGCTCTCATGGCGAATCGTCAGGCGCGCATCACCGATTTGCTCGGCTGCGGCAATGGCTTGCGGGTCTTTATCGAATGCTGTGACGCGGCCTTGCGCAGACAATTTGGAGAGCAGCAGACGAGTGTGCCCACCTCGGCCAAAAGTGGCATCAATGTAGTGACCGTCAGGTGCTGTGAGGAGGGATTGAACTGCTTCCTGAAGCATGACGGTGGTGTGTTGGGAGATTTCCACCTGTATCGCCTTCAGAATACAAAATCTTTGAAGGCTTCGGCTCCTTGCGAGGAGCCTGCGCGCGCCAGATCGAGCGCCTCTTTTGCTTCATGCCGCGCGGGGTCCCACAACTCAAAAAAGTCCACCATGCCCAGCAATTTCACTTCGCCTTCGATTTGGGCTGCTTCGCGCAGCTCAGGCGCAATCAGCACGCGGCCTGTGGCATCCATTTGAGAGGGCTGCGCATGGCCGATATACAAGCGCTTCATCCACTGCTGATTCATCGGCACGTGCAAGAGCTTGGCGCTGAATTGCTCCCATGCCGCTTGCGGAAACATCAGCAAACCGCCTTCATGGTTGCGCGTGATCACCAATTGCCCGCTGCATGCGCCCAGCAGCTCATCGCGGTGGCGCGTGGGCACGGCTATGCGACCTTTGGCATCGAGACTGAGAGCAGAAGCGCCGGTGAACATAAGGGAAGAGCGAGATGCGGTGGTGTGGACGGCAAAAACGCGATTGCTCGAAGGAAAATCTCTCGAAAAACCACTTTTATGCACTTTTCACCACTGTATCAGCATTCGCAAGCTTTCCCAAGCCCGCAAGCGTAAAAAACTCAATGAAATCAAGCCTGTTTTGAGCTGAAATCTTTGTAGATTCAATCAGTATTTTGAAAAATTATTGAATCAAAACAAGCATTTAGAAACGAATGTGCAAGTGTATCAAGCCTGCAAACCGCGCTCCAAGGTATTCACCACTTCTTTCGCAAAATCGGCATAGCTGATCGGCCCGCCGGGGCGCAGCCAAGTAAACGTCCAATTGATCATGCCCATGAGCATCATGGTGAGCGCAGTTTGGTTCGCATCGGTCAAGCGCTGCGGATAGGCGCGGCGCATGAAGCGCGTGAAGGCGCTGACCACATCACGCTGGCGCTGCACAATGATTTGCCGCTGCGAAGGCTTGCCATCGTGCTGCTCCTCGCTGAGAAATTTCGTGTCGTTAAGCAAAGCCACATGGCGCGTCGCTGAGCTTTCGTATTCGATGAGAAACGCTTCAATCAAGGCATGCAGCGCGGCGCGATCATCTAGGTTACGCCTCTGGGCTTGCGCTTCGGTCTCGCCAATGATGGCGAGCAGGCGCTGTGTGTAGCGATCCAGCAGGTCAAACAGCAGCGCATCTTTGCTCTCGTAGTAGTGATAAATGCGGGCCTTGCTCGTGCCGAGTTTTGCAGCCACCTCTTTCATGCTGGCTGCGGGATAACTGAGTTGCGCGAAACACGTGGCCGCAGCATCCAAAATCTCATCACGCTTCAAGTGATGATCTGCTGAGCGAGGGCGTGCCATGTACTGTGTCTCTCAGTAGGGATTGGGATAGCCCAACGTTTGCATGAGCAACACTTCGAGTGCTTCCATCTCTAAGGCATCTCTCTCACTCGTCTCATGGTCGTAACCCTGCGCATGCAAGATGCCGTGAATGATGAGATGCGCCCAATGTGTCTCCAAAGTTTTGCCTTGCTCAGCAGCTTCGCGCGCTACCACAGGCGCACAAAGCACAATGTCAGCAATCACGAAAGGCGCTTGCTGGTAGTCAAAGGTGAGCACATTGGTGGCGTAATTTTTCGCCTTGCCTCGGTAGCCACGATTGAGCTGGCGACCTTCCTTATCATCCACAATCCGCAGCGTGATTTGATCGGCCACATGCGGCGCGCGCAACGCATGCGATGCCCAGCGCTGAACACGAGCACGTGCGAGCAGGCGCTTGAACGCTGCTGCATCGGCCAGATCGTCAGAGAACTGTAATTCAATCATTTTTAAAGCTTTTTGAGCAGTTAGCCGGCATATATACTGCGTAGAGTGCTATTAATTTTATAGTAAATCAATAACTTATCTTTGCCGAGCCGCAGGCTTACTTTGATCATATGCATCCACAATCCGCGCCACCAGCGGATGCCGCACCACATCTGAGCTGGTCAAACGCGAGAAGGCAATGCCTTTCACGCCTTTGAGCACACGCTCCGCATCAATCAAGCCGCTGGGCTGGTCATGCGGCAAATCAATCTGGCTCACATCACCTGTGATCACCGCTTTAGAGCCAAAGCCAATGCGCGTGAGGAACATTTTCATTTGTTCGGGCGTGGTGTTTTGTGCTTCATCCAAAATCACAAAGCTGTGGTTCAGCGTACGCCCGCGCATGAAGGCCAGTGGCGCAATCTCTAGCTGGCCGCGCTCAAAGGCTTTGTGCACTTTGTCTGCGCCCATCAAATCATGTAACGCATCAAAGAGCGGCCGCAAATACGGGTCAATCTTCTGCGCCAAATCACCCGGTAGATAACCTAATTTTTCGCCCGCCTCAACCGCAGGCCGAGTGAGCACCACGCGCTGCACCGCGCTCCTCTCCAGCGCATCCACCGCACAGGCCACGGCCAGATAAGTTTTGCCCGTACCTGCTGGGCCAATGCCAAAGCTGATGTCATGCGCGGCAATCTGCTCCAAATACTGCGCCTGATTGGCCGAGCGCGCTTTCACATCGCCACGCCGCGTTTGCAGCACTGTTGCGCTGCCCGCCTCGCTCACCTCCAAATCCCCCGCCACCATCATTTGCCAGACCTCGGGCGCAATCGGCTTGCCAGCAATTTCATAGGCCGCTTGCAGCAGCTCAATGCAGCGCTCCGCATCTTTCTTCGCGCCATTCACACGAAAATCTTCATGCTTGTGCGCAATGCCCACATTGAGCGCTTCTTCCAAGCGACGCAGGTGCTCGTCATTGGGCCCGCAAAGGTTGGCGAGCCGTTTGTTGTTGATAGGGATAAAACTATGGCGCAAAATCATGGAATGAATCTCTGAATCGGATTGTCGCGCTTTTATGGGCCAAAGCTTGCGTTTTGTCTATGCTGCTTGCGCCCACCGTTTGGGCAGCAAACACGATGCTGGCCGAGGCAAGCGACATCCAGCAAATTGCCAAGGCTCATTTGCTCTGGCAAGCCAACGAGCAGCCACCCTCGCTGTGGGAGGGCGCGCAAACCATCACCCTACCCCACGATTGGAGCAAATCCCGCCCCGACTATAGCGGCAGCGTGTGGTATCGGCTGCATTTCTCCGCTCCTACTGCGCAGTTACCCGCCGTCTATTTGCCCCGCGTGTGTACCAATGCGCAAGTCTGGGTCAATGGCACGCTCGTTGGCTCAGGCGGCGCGATGCAGGAACCCATTGCACGCAATTGTTACGCGCCACAGCTACACAGCCTGCCCTCTGGCTTGCTGCGGCCCGAGGGCAATGTGCTGGATATTCGGCTGGTGGGCTATGCCGCCAACGAGGTCGCGGCGCGGCAACGATTCGCTGGCTTGTCCGCCGTCATGGTGGGTGCGGAAGCTGCATTGCGCGAGCAGCATGATGAGCAGTATTTCTGGAACATCACCATCGCGCAAATCATCGGTGGTGCGCTGCTTGTCTTTGGGTTGATTGTGCTGATGCTGGCTTGGGTGCGCCCTAGCGATCAGTATTTTTTGTATTTTGGCCTGACACTGATCGGTTGGGCCGTGATCGGTATTCGATTGTACTGGCGTGATGTTCCCATCAATGGCCCCGTCAGTGAGGTTCTGATCACCAGTTTGTTTCCACCCGTTGTCGGGTTCGGGGTTTTATTTTTACTGAGCTTTGTACGCCGCCAACTGCGTTGGTTGATCCCCGCGCTCGTCGCGCAAGCGATTGCTGTTCCTCTGTTGATGCTTGCCAGTGGCACAGCCTCTACTTTTCGAATTGGCAGTACTGTCTTCACGCTGATCGCGATTGAATTTGTGGTGGCACTCATCTGGTCTGGCATGGTGGCTTGGAAGCATATGCGCACAGATTTTTGGATCATGGGCATTGCCTTGCTCATTGCAGCGGGCATGGTCGTGGCCGAAATTGCGATTCAGAATACATGGCTGCCACTGCCGCGCGTGCATTTGATCCATTTTGGTTTGCCACTGGTATTTTTTGCCATCAGCGTGCGGCTGGTGCAGCAATTTGCCACGATGCTCACGCGCAGCGAGCACATCACTCAGGAGCTAGAAGAGCGCGTGGCGCAAAAAGCGCTCGAAATTGAAAATAATTACGAGCAAATCAGCTACCTGCGCTCCGCACAAGCAGCCCAGCAGGAGCGCCAGCGCATTGCAGCTGATTTGCATGATGACCTTGGGGCCAAATTGCTGACGATTGCACAAACTGCGCAAAACACTTATTCCCCCAGCAGCGGCAATAACACCGCCCATTTGGCTCGCCAAGCTTTAGACGACATGCGTCTGTCCGTGCGCGGTTTGACCGCTCAACCCGCGCTTGCGCAGCTTGCACTGGCCGATTGGCGCGGCGAAATCGTGCAACGCCTGCAAACAGCCCAGCTTCAGGTCGAATGGGTGGCCAACGAACCACCCGAGGATTTGCTTCTTGGCGCGCGCTTGCAAGTTCAGTTCACTCGAATTTTGCGCGAGGCCACTTCCAACCTGATCCGGCATGGCAAGGCCAGCAAAGGCCGCATTGATATTCAGATCACCGACAGCGAACTCTGGCTGGATATTCACGACGATGGGTGTGGCTTACCTCAAGCACTGTTAGAAAAGCAAGCCAGTGCGAAGGGGCATGGACTGATCAATATTGAACGACGTGCGCGCAACTTGGGCGGCAGTCACTCGTTTGGGCGCAGCCCACTGGGCGGTGCATTGATTAGCGTGCGCGCACCTTTGAGATCAAATTCTCAACCCATGCCATTGCAATGACGCGCGATAATGCTGCTGTGAACCATGCCCTCATCGTAGAAGACCTGCCCGAAATTCGCCTTTGGTTAGAGCAAACCGCGCGCCTAGCCTATCCCAGCCTACAAGTGACCAGCACCTCACGGGTGCAAGAGGCATTGGCTTGCTTGACTGAGCAAGCCTTCGATCTGGCCTTGGTCGATTTAGGTCTGCCCGATGGCTCGGGCGTGCAAGTGCTTTCCGCTCTGCGCGAGGCTCAGCCTCAGGCGATCAGCGTGGTGGTTACCATCCATGACGACGATGAGCATTTATTTCCGGCCTTACAAGCAGGCGCGTTTGGTTATTTGCTCAAGGAGCAGCCGCAAGATTTACTCGTGGCCCAACTGCTGCGCATCACCCAAGGCGAGCCACCGCTCTCACCCGCGATTGCGCGGCGTGTGCTGTCTTATTTCAGCCAAGCGCAGCAGCGTCGCCAGCAACAATTCAAAGCGCTAGAAGATCAAATTGCACTGTCAGAGCGTGAAACCGATGTGTTGCTGCGCGTCTCCAAGGGTTTTACCTTGATCGAAATTGCCAAGCAGCTGGGCATCTCGCGCCACACGGTGGCCGATCATGTCAAGCAGATCTATCGCAAGCTTGGTGTATCGTCTCGCGCAGAAGCTGCACTTGAAGCTGTGCGGCGCGGCATCATCAATACCTAATATTCTTTCAAAGGCATCCCCGTGATTGGTCGTATCGCAGGCAATCTGCTAGAAAAAAATCCCCCGCAAATCTTGATCGATTGCGGCGGCGTGGGCTATTGTGTCGATGTGCCCATGAGCACGTTTTACAACCTGCCCGCTCTCGGCGAAAAAGTCGCGCTGCTCACGCATTTCGTGGTGCGTGAAGATGCGCAAATTCTCTTTGGCTTTGCCTCGCCGCAAGAACGCGAAACCTTTCGCCAGCTCATCAAAATCTCTGGCGTTGGCCCGCGCACCGCTTTAGGTATTTTGAGTGGCATGAGCGTGGCCGATCTCGCCCAAGCCATCACTTTGCAAGAAGCCACACGCCTCACGAAAATTCCCGGCATTGGCAAAAAAACCGCCGAACGCCTCCTGCTCGAACTCAAAGGCAAACTCGGCGCAGATATTGGCGCGGGTGCAACTATACAAAACGATGCGCAGCTCGATATTTTGCAAGCGCTGGTGGCGCTGGGTTACTCAGACAAAGAGGCTGCACTTGCTTTGAAGGCATTGCCCAAAGATGTGGAAGTCAGTGAGGGGATTAAACTTGCCTTGAAAGCCTTGGCAAAGTAGGATGAAGACTATGATGCACACCACTTTCTTAGCTCAGTTCGCTTTGCTGCTAACCGCTTGTACCAGCCTGCCAGAATCGTTTTCATCTCTCACATGGTAAGACCTACGCGGAGATCGTGGCAACCAAGTGTTGCACAGAGATTTTGCATGGTGCTCCGACGCTATTGAAAATCGCCGCTTACTTCATGAGCAATGTATGAACGAGCGTGGATGGATTTTGATGAAGTAACCAAACTATCAGGGTACTAATGTATATCCAATGGGATATACTTGCATGATGAACATGCTCTCCATCACCTCTTGGGGCAACAGCCACGGTATACGCCTCAGCCGTCAACTCATGCAAGCCATGGGCGTATCGCCTGATACGCCTTTGCAAGTCAATCTTGTCAGCAAAGGGCGTCTTGAATTGGTGGCAAAACCAGCTCGCCAGACTTTAGCTCAAAAGCTCAAAGCCTACGACCCAGAGATTCATGGTGGCGAACTCATGGATGGTGGCGCGGTAGGTGCAGAGTTTGGTGCGCGCCCATGAGCACAGCATTGAAGGGCTGGACACCGGATCGCAAAGACATCATCTGGATCAACTTCAATCCGCAGGCAGGCAAAGAAATGAAAGATCTGCATCCTATGCTGGTACTTTCACCTAAAAATTACAACGTCAAAACTAGCATGGTGATCGGCCTGCCCATGTCCAGTTCAGCCCACAACGCCACCAATCCATTTGCCATCGACAACAGCAAGGCAACTGGCGAGCCTAGCTATATCTTGTGTAACCAACCCAAAAGTTTCGATTGGCTGCATCGCGGCGCTCGCCCACATCCGTGGGGGAAAGTTAAAGAAGCTACATTTAAGTTAGCTTGCGCGGAACTCAACGATATTGTTGGATTGGTGAGCGTATGACCATCCAAACAGACAACTTCTCCTCTTCTGCGTCACCCCCGCCGCGCGTTATCTCCGCCTCCCCCGCTTCCCCGCAAGAGGAGGCGATTGAGCGGGCGCTGCGGCCTAAGCTGCTGCATGACTATGTGGGGCAGGCCAAGGTACGGGAGCAGTTGGAGATTTTTATTGGAGCGGCGAAGAAGCGCGGCGAGGCGCTGGATCATGTGCTGCTGTTTGGCCCGCCGGGTTTGGGCAAGACGACGCTCTCGCATATCGTGGCGCATGAGCTGGGCGTGAACCTGCGGCAGACCTCGGGGCCGGTGCTGGAGAAGCCGAAAGACTTGGCTGCGCTGCTGACGAACTTAGAGAAAAACGATGTGCTCTTTATTGATGAGATTCATCGCCTTTCGCCAGTCGTCGAGGAAATTCTCTACCCCGCTTTAGAAGATTACAAAATCGACATCATGATTGGCGAAGGCCCCGCTGCGCGCTCGATCAAGCTGGATTTACAGCCCTTCACGCTGGTTGGTGCCACTACGCGCGCAGGCATGCTCACCAATCCGCTGCGCGACCGCTTTGGCATTGTGGCGAGGCTGGAGTTCTACACCACAGAAGAACTCACCAAAATTGTGAATCGCAGCGCGAATCTTTTGAACGTACCGCTGCATGGCAATGGCGGCTTGGAGATCGCGCGTCGCTCGCGCGGCACACCGCGCATTGCCAACCGGCTGCTCCGTCGCGTGCGCGATTATGCCGATGTGAAAGGCGATGGCACAATCACGCAAGACATTGCAGAGAAAGCGTTGGCCATGCTCGACGTTGATCCGCAAGGCTTCGATGTAATGGATCGTAAGCTGCTCGAAGCACTGGTGCATCGCTTCGATGGTGGCCCGGTAGGCTTAGACAACATCGCCGCCAGCATCGGCGAGGAGCGCGACACGATTGAAGATGTGATCGAACCCTATCTCATCCAGCAAGGCTATTTGCAACGCAGCCCACGCGGGCGCATTGCCACCTTGGCCACCTATCGGCATTTGGGCATTGCGCCACCAAAGTCGGCGCAGGATTTATTCAATGCTGCTTAAAGCGCAAAACGCTGGGTAGTTTTTCAGCGCACACAACCCCGCGTATCCACCATGATGATCCGCTCCACATGACCCTGCGCTAAACCACCGCGTACACCGACCATCGCGTCGTGTAGGTTGACTGTGGGGTCACAGTGACCGGGGATGAGCCAGACGGTATCGCCAATCTCGGGAAGCGCAGTGCCGCGCAAGATGCCGTGCTCATCGCCGCCATTGAAAAATTGCCAATCTGCGCCATGACCTGCCCAGACCTTCGGCAAGCCAGAATCAATGGCGTGGCTTTTGTGGCCTGCATCAATGACGGCGCGGTTATCCACCGCTGAAGTGTGGCGGCTGATGACTTGGGATTTGACGAAGAGCGCATGCTCGAATTGCGGCGCTGTTGGATCTATCTCATTCGCAGCGTAATCGGCATCCATAAAGAGATACGAGCCGGCTTGTAGCTCACCAAACACGCCACTGGCCGTCTCATGGATGAAGCTGCCTGTGCCCGCGCCAGTGACTAAAGGCACAGCAAAGCCTACTGATTCCAGTGCTCGCTTGGTTGCTTGCACATCACGCACCACGCTCGCAATCGCTGCCTCTCGCTCAGCCGCGTTGCGCAGGTGCTGTGCTTTACCGTGATAGGCCTGCAAGCCTGCAAATTCCAGCTGCGCACACTGCGCAATCTCTTGCGCCAAAGGCACGGCGGCTGCGCCGGGGCCAACGCCGCAGCGCGCTTGACCCGCATCGATTTCAATGAACACGCGCACGCTGTAGCCGCTGGCATGCGTGCGCATCGCCTGCGCCAAGGCGCGAATACCTTGCAGGCTGTCCACAGCAATGGCTAGCCGTATTTTTGAAGCATTTTGGGCAGGTAGCCGGCATAGAATCTGCGCGAAGTGCTCACATTTTGATAGTGATGGAACGACATTACTGATGTAGATATCGCTCACGCCCAGCGCAGCAAGCGCCTGTGCCTCAGAGACTTTTTGCACACACACGCCCACCGCACCGGCCTGCATCTGCTGCTGCGCGAGCCAAGCGGATTTGTGCATCTTGGCGTGAGGTCGCAGCTTGATACCTTGCGCATCTGCAAAGGCTTGCATGCGCGCGAGGTTGCGCTCCATCGCATCCAAGTCGATCACGAGTGCGGGCGTGTCGATGCTGCTGACGGCTTGACCGATCAGGGCATTCAGTTCATCCAAGTGGCGCATAGATTGGCGGCAAGGTTGGGTTTACCACTTACCCTTAGGCGCTTGTGCCCGAATGAATGCGGCAATGATCTCGACTGAATCGGTTTTGTTGGCGCTCTGGGCAAAGTCAATCGCGGTCAGCCCGAGATCGTTTTTCAAACTGACATCTGCGCCTTCTTCAAGCAGCAGCTTGACCGCACCGGGTGTGCCGTAGTGCGCAGCCATCATGAGGGGCGTGGTTTTGTTGGGGCTTTCGGCATCGATATAGGCATAACTTTCTAGCAGCATTTTGACGAGCTGGGTGTTGCCAGCGGTGGCGGCGTAATGTAGGGGTGTCCATCCGGTTTTGTTGACATCCGCACCTTGCTTGATAAGTTGCTGCGCCAGCTCGACTTGGCCTTTGAACACCGCCATCATGAGCGGGCTCTCGCCTTGCTCGGTGAGGTGGTTCACATCAATCTTGGGTGCATTGATGAGCACTTGCGCCACCTTGGGCGATGGCTCGCTCAGGGCCAGATACAGTCCATGGAATTTGTTGGGGTCAATCGTGTTGGGGTCCAAGCCGCGCTGCAACAGGTTTTGCACCGTACGGGCATCATCTAGCTTGATAGCCTTAAAGAAATCTTCGTACGCCCCGGCGTGTGCGAAGCTAGGCAACAGCATAGCCGCAATGGCCAAGAGGCGTTTGAAGCGATGGAACATCATGATGCTAAGACTCCGGTAACTACTCGCGCAAACAGTTGATCGAAATTATCCGATGTGGCGCGCGCAACTTCTTCCACACTGAGGCCTTTGAGCAGCGCAATTTGCTGCGCCACATAGGGCACATAAGCAGGAGAATTGGTTTTGCCGCGATAGGGCGTGGGCGCGAGGTAGGGGCTGTCGGTCTCGATTAGGCAACGATTGAGCGGCACGTAAGCGGCCACTTCGCGTAACTCAGCGGCGGCTTTGAAGGTGAGAATGCCGGAGAAGCTGATGTAAAAATTCAAATCGAGCGCGGCTTTAGCCACCATCATGTTTTCTGTGAAGCAATGGAATACGCCTTTGGCTTTTAGCAAGCTCTGCGATTGACCCGAAAAGCCGCCTTCTTCTTTGAGGATCGCCAGCGTGTCATCTGACGCGGCGCGGGTGTGGATGACGAGTGGTAAATCAGTCGCTCGCGCGGCGCGAATATGGGTGCGAAAACGCTCGCGCTGCCACTCCATATCAGCTACGCTGCGGCCTCCTTTGCGGCCTGCCATGTCGTAATAGTCCAACCCCGTCTCGCCAATGGCCACGACTTTGGGCAATTGCGAGCGGCTGATCAGATCATCGAGTGTGGGCTCGTAAATACCTTCGTTATCGGGATGCACACCCACCGTGCTCCAAAAATTCTCATACTCGGTGGCGAGGCTGTGCACATCAGGAAACTCTTCAATCGT
Source organism: Allobrachymonas sp. (assembly GCA_043769055.1). Classification (GTDB taxonomy): domain Bacteria; phylum Pseudomonadota; class Gammaproteobacteria; order Burkholderiales; family Burkholderiaceae_C; genus JANMDU01. The sequence continues at coordinate 9,247 of JAYVJQ010000118.1, read as the reverse complement.
GGTGCAGATGCACAGCGCGCGCGTGACCTGTGCGGATTGCATGGCCTGGCGAATCGCCGGCAAATCGCCGCGCAGCTCAGGGAAGTTCAGATGGCAGTGGGAATCGGTGTACACCGTGAGATTTTAAGCGCCAGCCAGCCACGCTTTGCGACAAATTGCTCTACGATGCAAGCTTGTTTGCAGGAGACAAAATGTTTGATTTATTGATCCAACAAGCCACGGTGATTGATGGCAGTGGCGCAGCGCCGTACGCAGCGGATGTGGCCATTGCCGATGGAAAAATTGTAGAGATTGGCCGTATTACCTCAAGCGCGCGGGAAACGATTGCAGCCCAAGGCGCTTGGCTCACGCCCGGTTTTGTCGATATTCATTCGCATTACGATGGCCAAGCCAGCTGGGATGAAACCTTCTCGCCCAGCATCCAGCATGGCACGACCACGGTGGTGATGGGCAATTGCGGCGTGGGCTTTGCGCCGCTGGCACACAACACAACCGAGGAACAACAGCGCCTGATTCAACTGATGGAAGGCGTGGAAGATATTCCTGGCGCAGCCCTGGCTGAAGGCGTGAAATTTAATTGGACGGATTTCCCCAGCTACATGGCTGCGCTCGATACCATGCCCCACAGCCTCGACTTTGCCTGCCTCGTGCCACATGACCCGCTACGAATGAGCGTGATGGGTGCTCGCGCACTTGCGGGCGAGGCGGCTACGCCTGATGATTGTGCTGCCATGCAAACCGCGCTGCTAGAGGCACTGCAAGCAGGCGCAATTGGTTTTTCTACAGGCCGCAGTGACAATCACCGCACCTCGCGCGGGCAGTTTACACCTGCCTCTGAGGCGAACGCGACTGAGTTAACCTTGCTGGCCCAAGCTTTTCAAGGTTTGCAGCATGGCGTGGTGCAACTCGTCAATGATTTTGATGTGCTGCGTGGCACAGAGCATGAGGGCGATGGTGCGAAGGCGCGCTTTGATGCAGAGTTTGCTCTCGTGGAGCAAATCGCGCGCGCCAGCGGTAGACCACTTTCCATGACCTGGCTGCAACGCGACCCGGGTGGCATTCAATGGCAATGGTTAGCGCAAGCTGTTGATGCCTGCGCAGCGCAAGGGCTGCCCATGCATTTGCAAACCGCAGCGCGCGGCATCGGCGTGATCACCGGGCTGGACACGGCCTTTCATGCGCTAATGGGTTTTCCGCTTTACAAAGAGATTGCGTACTTGCCTTTGCCCGAACGTGCCGCTGCGCTGCGCGAGCCAGAACGCCGCGCTCGTCTATTGAGCGAAAAATCCGAGCGCCTCGCAGGCGATGGCTCCAGCGTGCCGCCCTTGGTGGATATGCTGCTCGCACGCATTGACATGATTTCCGCGCGCATGTTCCCGCTCACCGATACGCCGCACTACGAGCCCACCTTGATGGACAGCCTGCTCGTGCGCGCCAAGCAGCGCGGCATCGCACCGCTCTTGGCGATTTACGATTACTTGACTGAGGGCGATGGCAGTCAGCTGATTTACTTTCCGATTTTCAATTACAACGAAGGCAATTTGAATGTGGTGCAGCAGATGCTCACGCACCCGCGCGCGCTGATGGGCCTCTCGGATGCAGGAGCGCACGTAGGCACGATTTGCGATGCGAGCTTTTCAACCTTCATGCTCACACATTGGGCGGCTCTTGGCACTGAGGATGCGAAGATCAGTTTGCCCCAAGTGGTGAACTTGCTCTCAGCGCGCAATGCGCAATACCTTGGTTTACATGATCGTGGGTTGATTCAAGTGGGCCTGCGAGCCGATGTGAATTTGATTGACCCGGCGCAACTGGCGCTGCACAAGCCGCATCTCGTGCGCGATCTACCTGCCGGTGGCAAGCGTCTACTACAAAGCGCCAGTGGCTATTTGGGCACTTGGGTGGCGGGTCAATGTGTACAGCGTAGTGGGCAGATCACGGCTGCGCGGCCTGGGCGTTTGGTCAGAATGCGTTGATCAAATCCAAGCAGAGTCGTCCAGCGGTTCGCCCTGCGCCCAGGCCGGGTTCATTCCTTGCAGCGCATGCACCAACCGATCTTGGCTGCCCACGCTGATCTCCGTTTGCGCACCAAAGCGATAGGTGCTGGGCGATGCAGCCACCGCATCAGCTGTACCCAACACGCGCCAAAACACACGCGGCTCGCCTTGGCGCACACCTTGAATGAATTCAGCTGTCGGGCCCATCACGGTATCGCGCTCACCACCATAATCCAGCGGCATGCGCACCACCTCAATGGGCCCCACGTGCAAACTGATCAGCACGCGCAGCGGCGGCCCTTTGATCTCAGGAAATTCTGATGCCAACCAAGTCTTACTTTTGATGCCAGACAACAGCATGGTCTGCACCGCTTGCGCCGCACGCACGTAGCCCAAGTTACCATCTTTGGCTTGATCCAAAAAATACAGCGTCAGGTGACTCTCGTCCAAATCCACATAGTCCGCATTGCGTAGCGCCATATCTTTGCTCAAAGGCAAAAAGAGTTGGCGCAGCAGTGCGCGCCAAGCCTTCAATGGCATTGCTTCGCGAAGCATGGGCGCATTGTGCACATCCATGCTCACCGCCCAAGCAGAGCCCATCTGTTGGCGAGGCAATTTAGCGGTTTTTTTGCTCAACGATTGCTCAAAATGAGGGTCGAGCGCCATCGCCTCGGTGGGCGGTGTATCGACCAAGTCTGCTGAGCGAGATGGGGTTCGATCGGTGCGCGCCTGTGCCAACACCGTCAAATCGGCTGGTGCAGTTTTTTCAAAACCCGCGCCCAAGCGCTGCGCATCACCCCCCAATTTTCCTGCCAAAATTTCAAGTTGCCGATTGATTGCCGCCATCAGCTTGTCTGGATCAAACGGCTTGGTGAGGTAATCATTCGCGCCTTGACTGAGCGCATACTGCATATCTTCTGGGCTGCTGCGCGAGGTCAGCAGAATCACGGGCGTATTCACTGTCTCTGGTGTGTTGCGGATGTCGCTGAGCACCTCAAATCCATTGATCTTGGGCATCTCCACATCACTGACCACCAAATCGGGCAGCTCGGCCAGCACATTGAGCAAGCCCTCTGCGCCATTGTCAAAGTCGATGACTTCATGCCCCGCTTTTTTCAGAACTGCCGCGATCAAGCGACGGGTCGATGCATCGTCTTCTAGTACAACGATTTTGGCCATGATGAGGGAGTCAAGAAAAGCTAGAGATTAAGAATTCATTCATTATCGGGCAAAGTTGATTTTAGTTGCGCCAGCTCGTTGACAACCGGGTTTATAAGGGTTTTAGCCTTCTACCCGGCATCAATACTGCGCAGAATGCTATTAAATTAATAGTAATTCCCATAATCCACAAAGGCCACAGCCCAAAGCGCCCAGCCCACCAAGCAAAAGGCGTGATGCCCGTCATGCCCTGCACTTGCCCCGTGAGCACGCCACGTGTATGGCGCGGCAGGCTGTGCGTCACCTCACCTCGGTGGTTGATCACCACAGTCGCGCCCGTGTTGGTGGCGCGCACCATCGGGCGGCCCAATTCGAGCGCGCGCATGCGGCTGATTTGCAAGTGCTGATCAATTGCCACCGTGTTGCCAAACCAGCCGATATTGCTCACATTCACCATCACGGTGGGCGCAGTGGCCTCATTCACAAAGCGCCGCGCCAGCTCATCGCCAAACAAATCTTCATAGCAAATATTCGGTGCCCAGCGCTGCCCTGCCCATTCAAAGCTCGGCTGGCCGACTGCACCGCGATTGAAATCCCCCAGTGGAATATTCATCATCTGCGTGAACCATTTGAACAGCGGCGGAATAAATTCGCCGAATGGCACGAGGTGGTGTTTGTCGTATTGATAGGGCAGGGTTTGATTAGGCTTCACGCCAACCACTGAGTTGGTGTAACCCTTCTCAAAATCACCCAGCGGGATGCCGATGAGGGCAGCTTGATTGCCAGAAGTGAAGCGCTTCTGAACTGCATCCCAATAGCCTTCTGGCAGTTGGCGCGGCAGCAGGGGAATCGCCGTCTCGGGGGTGATGACGAGCAATGCAGTATTTGCGTTCAGTTGCTGCTGGTACCAATCTAGCGAATCTTTGATACCCGTAGAAGGATTAAATTTTTCGCCTTGAGGGATGTTGCCTTGGAGCAGTGAGATGGGTGTATTGGGTATTTGCTGAAGAATATGTACATTCGCACGTCCATCGGGAAAATAATAATCAATGAAGTTAGCCATTCGCGCAACATGACTCAAGCCAAGCAAACCAATAACGACTAATGCCACGCCCAGTCTGGACTTCCATTGATTGCTGTGTGAGGGCACCAAGCTCAAAGCTACCCCAACTGCCAACATTGCAGCTACAAATCCAATACCGTACACACCCACTGCACTCGCCATCCAAGCCAGCACCCCATCCACATGCGCATACCCCCCCGCGCCCCAAGGAAAGCCAGTAAACCAACTGTCCCGCGCCAACTCTGCCAGCATCCAAGCTGCTGCAAAAACAATAGCACCCCACGCAGTATTTATGACGGCTACTAGTCTAAAACGCTTATAAAAATACCCCGCAGCAGCGTAATACAGCGCCAAGAAGCCACACAGCGCCACAATCGCCAACACTGCCAGTGGAGCCGCCAGCCCGCCATACACATGCATGCTGATAAACAGCCACCACACCGTGCCGCACAGCCAACTCAGCGCAAAGCTCCAAGCCAGCAGCGCCGCTTGCTTTGCCGTGCCCGCGCGATCCAGCAGCATCACCAAACCAGCCAGAGACAAAATTTGCAGCCACCACAGCGGCTGCCCATTCCAGGGCGCAGCAATCGAGATGGCTTGCGCGTAGCCTGCGAGCAGGGAGCAAATAAACAAATTCAGTAAGGCGAACCTTTTCGGGACGACCGTATTCATGCCACTACAAATTCCTGAGACATAGACACACGAGCTTCAAACGGTAATACCATTCTTGGAATTCTGTTATTCAACGGAAAATTTGCGCACAGCCTCTAAGTCATGCGCCAAATCATCTTCGGTGTAGCGCACGATAGGGATTTGCATCGCTGAGAGGATCGAAGCCATCTCCGATTTAGTCTTGCCCGCCATGCGCGCCGCATAACCCAGCGAAACCGTGCCTTGCTTGAACAGGCTGACGGCCAGCGCTTGCTTCACGTTGTCCAAATCAGGCAGCCCCAGCCGCGCCAAATCCACCAGCACAGCCTGCGGCTCATCGCGGTTGGTCACGATCACGATATCGTGCGCCGCTTGGCGCAAAGCAACGCTGGGATTACTTTTCAACTCACGCACACTGACGGTTTGCATAGGAACTCCTGACAGCAGGAACATGCTGTAGGAACATATTGTAGGCTCAAACAGACAACGGCATCCATCGAGCCCTCAAACAGCACCACGCTCAGCCATTCAAACACGCTTCATCAAAATCTTCGTCATCGCTGTCATCACATTGCGCGGTGTGATGCGCACGCTTTGCACTATCAGCCAGTTCATCACGCCGGGAATATAAACGCGCTGGCCTCGCTGCATCGCGCCATAGCCTGCGCGAGCCACTTCTTCCGAGCTGGGCAATTTTCTGCCTTTGACGAAACGGCTGTCCTGCATATCGGCCGCATCTAAAAAGCCTGAGGCCGTGGGGCCAGGGCAAAGTGCTGTCACAGTCACGCCCGTGCCTTCGAGTTCAGCAGCAACCGCCTCCGAGAAATTGAGAACAAATGCTTTGGTCGCGGCGTACACAGCCAAGTAGGGCAGAGGCTGGAAGGCCGCCGTAGATGCCACATTCAAAACCTTGCCGCGTGTGGCCAGCATATCCGGCATAAAGAGCCTCGTGAGCGCAACTACCGTGCTCATATTGAGCTGCATCATGGCCAACTCACTGGGCAACTCACTTTTTTGAAATTCGCCAAAGTTCCCGAAGCCTGCGTTGTTGACCAGCGCGGCAAGCGTGATGCCACGCGCTTTGATGTCAGCATGCAATTGCGCAGCGCCTCCATCGATTTGTAGATCGGAAGCAATCACGGTGGCTGTGATGCCGTGCTGGCGCTGCAAACGCTCTGCAAGCTCCTGCATTTTGCTCAAACTACGTGCTGCAAGAACAAGGTTGTAGCCGCCTTGCGCGAATTCGGTGGCGAGCGCGTAACCGATGCCTGATGATGCGCCCGTGATCAGGGCTGTTTTGCTGGTACTTGATGTCATGGGGTGTTCCTTTTCTGCAAGCCAGTGTATCCCCTTGTGTGCCGTGGCTCACACTAGAGTCTTCCCTCTCAATCACTGGCAAGAATAGCGCTAAAGTCTTAATCACTCCCTTTACAGACTGTGAATGCTCATGACAACCGAGATCGCCGCTCACGCGGCCACCCTGCCGCAAGCGCCTATTTTTGATACGCCAGCAGAGCAAATGCAAGCTGCTTTTGATGCGCAATTACCAAAGGCACTAAGCCTGCGCAACTCCACAGCAGCAGAGCGCATCGCGCGCATCAAGGCGCTTCGAGAAGCGCTACTGGCACAGCGCGAGGCTTTGTATGCGGCTTTCGCACAGGGTATGCGCAAAAGCAAGGCAGAAGTGGAGGCCACTGAGTTGCTGCCTGTGCTCGATGAAATGCGCCATGCGATTGGCAGCCTGAAGGGGTGGATGAAGCCGCAGCGCGCTTGGCCCACGAGCACCTCGCTGGGCCTCAAAGCTCGAATTCATTACCAACCGCGAGGCCGCGTGCTCATCATCGCGCCTTGGAACTATCCGCTGAACCTTTGCTTGGGTCCTTTGGTGTCTGCGCTGGCTGCGGGCAACACAGCGATATTGAAGCCATCCGAGATGACACCCCATGTGTCTGCCTTGGTTGGCAAGCTGATTGCATCGGTGTTTGACAGCTCAGAAGTGACTTTATTTGAAGGCGCAATGGCCACCTCGCAAGCATTGCTGGCGCTGCCTTTCGATCACATCTTCTTCACCGGCTCGCCCGCAGTGGGCAAGCTGGTGATGGCAGCAGCGGCCAAAAATCTCACGAGCGTCACACTAGAGCTGGGCGGCAAATCGCCCACGGTGGTCGATGAGTCTGCCAACATTGCCATGGCCGCAGAAAATATCATGTGGGGTAAATTCATCAACAGCGGGCAGACCTGCATTGCGCCGGATTATGTGTATGTTCACGCTTCAGTGAAAGATGCGTTTGTGCAAGAGTGCTTGAAGGCCTTGGACAAGATGTATGGGCCTGAAGGCTCGCGCGCTGCCAACCCTGATCTCACACACATTGTGAATCAGCGCCACACCCAGCGCTTGGCAGGTATCTTGGAAGATGCCAAGCAGCGCGGCGCGCGCGTGCTGGTAGGCGGGCAAGTGGATGAAGAGGCACATTTCGTCGCGCCTACGCTGATCGAGGGCGCTGCTGCTGAGTCAAGGATTTTGAACGAAGAGATTTTTGGCCCGCTGCTGCCAATCACTGCCTACTCCGATGTGCAAACGGTGATTGCGCACATCAACGCCCAGCCCAAGCCTTTGGCGCTGTATGTGTACAGCACTGACAGCGAGCGCACGGATCACCTTTTGCGCGAAACCAGTTCGGGCGGCGCTTGCGTGAACCATTGCATGGTGCATTACGCGCATGGCAATTTGCCTTTTGGCGGGGTCAACAATTCTGGCATTGGCAGCGGCCACGGCTATTTTGGCTTCAAAGCCTTCTCGCACGAGCGCGCGGTGCTCACGGGTGGCTGGCTGCGCACAGAGAAATTCTTTGCACCGCCTTTCACAGACAAGCGTTTTGCGTTCATCCGCCGCATCGTCGATTCGCTGCGCCTGCCTTCGCTGTAAGCCAAGGCGCGCGAAAGATCACACCACTCAGGCGTGATCGCGAATGCTTTGCGCCACCGTGTTCACAATTTGGTCGATGTGTGATTTCTCCACGATATACGGTGGGCAAATCACAATGTTTTCACCCGCTGGGCGCACCAAGCTACCTTTTTGGTAGCAATCCATGAAGATGTCGTAGGTGCGCTTGCCCGGTGCGCTCGGGTTGGGCGCAAACTCCACTGCCACAGCCAAGCCCAGAGAGCGAATGCTCGCCACATTCGGCAAGCCCTTGAAGGCAGAGTGAGCCGCATCGCCCAGCACTTTGCCCATTTGGCCTGCGCGCGTGAATAAGTCTTCTTGTTTGAACAAATTCAAGGTGGCAATTGCTGCTGCGCAAGCTGCGGGGTGGCCAGAATAGGTGTAGCCATGCAAAAATTCGATCACGTGGTCGCCTGCTTTGGCATTGGCCTCTATGAACGCATCAAACACGCCTTGGCGACACACCACGCCGCCCAATGGAAACACGCCATTGGTCACGCATTTGGCAAAGTTCAGCATATCGGGCACGACGCCGAAATAATCTGCACCAAAGTTCACACCCAAGCGGCCAAAGCCCGTGATCACTTCATCAAAAATCAGCAAGATGCCATGCTTGTCGCAAATGGCGCGCAGGCGCTTCAAATAATCCATTGGTGGCACATACCAGCCCGCACTGCCCGCAATTGGCTCCACGATGATGGCGGCCACATTGCTCGCATCATGCAGCGGCAAGATGCGTTTTTCTAAATCGTCAAGGAAATCCGTGTCAGTTTGCGGCGCTTGGCCGTTGTAGTGCATCGTGCTGGCATCGTGAATGAAGCGCATGTGATCCACGCGGGGCAGCAAATTGCCGCCATACACCTTGCGATTGGCCGGAATGCCGCCCACACTCATGCCGCCAAAGCCAACGCCGTGGTAGCCCCGCTCACGGCCAATGAACATCGTGCGATGGCCTTCGCCGCGCGCGCGGTGGTAGGCCAGCGCCACTTTCATCGATGTGTCTGCGGCTTCTGAGCCCGAGTTGCAAAACAGCACCTTGTTTAAATCACCGGGGCACATGGCGGCAATCATCTCTGCGGCGATGAACGCCTTGTCATTCGCAGCGTTGAAGGCGGTGGAGTAATCCAGCGTATCGAGCTGATTTTTAATCGCCTCGTTAATCGGCTTGCGGTTGTGCCCCGCACCCACGCACCACAGGCTAGAGATGCCATCGACCACTTGGCGGCCATCGTGCGTGGTGAAGTGCATACCGTTTGCCGCCACCATGATGCGCGGCGATTTGTTGAAGCTGCGGTTGGGCGTAAAGGGCAGCCAGAGGTTGTCGGTCGAGAAATCGTTGTAAGCCATGAGAGTCTCCTAAAAAGTATGCGTCTGCTTTTAAATCTAAGCAATCGTTCAATAGAAATCGCCGTAATGTTGCCATTCCCAGCCGGT
>JAYVJQ010000117.1:0-4501 GCA_043769055.1 Allobrachymonas sp. | reverse complement strand
GTGTGGAATGCCACCGAGGCGCTGCTGGCCGAGCATGCGCCACAAGATAAGCGGGGCCAAGTGATGGGGCTGTATCAAACGGCGCTGGGCGCAGCGCTGGCAGCCGGGCCATTCGTGCCCGCATTGCTGGGCTGGCAGCCGAAGACCACGCTGATTGCTGCCGCGCTCGTGCAGTTTGCAGCGCTGGGTATTGCACTGAAATTAAAACTCACGCAAGCCGCGCACACTGCTGCGCCCGATGCAGCGCACAAGCAAATCGGCAGCACTTGGCAGGCCGTGCAGCTCGTGCCCGCGCTTGTGTTGATTGCGTTTGCAGGCGGCGTGTTTGAAGCGGGCTTGTCCAGCGTGAGCGCGGCCAATGGCGCAGCGCTGGGCCTCTCGCTCGCGCAAGCCTCCGCGCTTGTGGGGGCCCTGGGCGTGGGCAGCTTTGTTTTTCAATATCCGGCAGGCTTGGCCGCTGATCGGTTTGCGCCGCAGCGCGTGTTTGGCATAGCGGGCGTGCTGCTGCTCATCGCAAGCCTGGCCTTTGCGCTTACCCCGCAATTGCCTTGGCTGCTGTATGTCATCGCCGTCCTCTGGGGCGGCGTGGGCGGCGCGCTCTACACGCTCACCATGATCCGCGTGGCGCATCACTTCGATGCCCGCATGGGCTATTCTGCTGTGGCATCGGGCACAGCAGCCATGATCACAGGCTACACGCTGGGCGGCGCTGTGGGGCCTTTGGTCAGCGGTGTGGCACTACAGTTTTTTGGAGCGTGGGGGCTTGTCGGTTGGCTGGCGTTGCTGTCTGTGGTGGTGCTGTGGGCGAGTGCAAAGACAAGAATTTCAAGAAATACAGGCCAGTAGCCGACACCAAATCTACGTAGCATGCTATTATTTTAATAGTATTTACAGTCAAAACACAGCGCTAGCATTGCGTAAAATACAGCACATTTCATGAGTACACACCCGCGCTTTGCGCTCGATTTAAACAGTTTGCAGCGCCAATTGGGTGATGCCACCTATGGCCGTGCGCGCGAAGTGTATGTGACGCAAAAGGTCAGTGATGATTTTGAAGTCGCGCAAAGCGGCAGCCAAGATTGGCAATTAAGCGCCACGGTGCAAGGCTCGGGGCGAGAGAGTTATTGGGTAGAAATCAACGCCGAAGTCACGCCTTGGGGTGAGATCACGGCTTGGAAATCTGAATGCAGTTGCCCGGTGGGCTCGCGCTGCAAGCATGCGGGCGCGCTGGCGCTCAAGGCAGCGTATCGCACGGGTGGCGTGGTCACGGCGCAAAGCAGTGAGCCCGAGCATGCACGCGACAAGCCAGACTTTGTGAAGCTGCCCGCACTAGACGGCAGTGCCAAGAAATCACCGCCTGCAACGAACGCTTCGGAGCGCGAGCTGAAAAGCTGGCTCGATTTGTTTGGTGATGACTCGGGGGGCGATGACCGCCCGATTGGCTCGCCGTTGGATGATGAAAAAAGCCAAGGCTCCGGGCAAGATCGCCTCGTGTTCATGGTGTTTGAAAAATCGCAAAATGGACGCCCACACCTGTGGCTGAGCTTAGGCCTCGCGCGCGAGATGGTGCGCGGCGGTTGGGGCAAAGTCAAAACGCCGCAGATGGTGGATACGCTCCATCTCAAGTCGGATGAGGCCGAGGTGGTGCGCCTCATGCGCGCCATGAGCCAGAGCATCTACTCGTATGGCAACAACATGCAGGCCAAGATCGAAGGCCAAGTCGGCCAGCTTGCCTTGCGAAGCGCGCAAGCTACGAGGCGGCTGTTTTGGAGCGAGGATGGCAAAAGCCTCGGTGCCCCGATAGAGCTTGGCCCTGAGCGCGAGCCGCAATGGAAATGGAGAGAGAGAAAGCAAAGCAGTAGCCCAGAAGTTTTTTGGCATCTCAGCGCAGCTTTGCCACAAGAGTCTGCTCGCATTTATGTCAACCAACCTGCGCTGTACATTGACAAGGATGAGACCAGCGCCTCCATGACGCTTGGTAGCCTCGCCAGCCCCAGCATCGATGCCGCGCGCCTGAACACGCTGATGAGCAGCCCGCCAATTGCGCAATCGGCTTGGCAGCACCATGAGCATGCATTGCTCAAGCATTTGGCAGGCCTGCCACTGCCGCCCTTTGCCAAGCTGCCCACCGCCGTGCAAGGCATCAAGCCGATTGCGCACCTGTTTGTGCAAGAAGTCATCCCTGAGCACCGCACGCGCTTTGGCATGTTGATGATGACGCTGCATTTTGACTATGCTGGCTTGAAGTATTTCTCGCACCGCATGGGCAATCCGGTGCTGCTCAATGCATCAGAGCATACCGAGAAAGGTACGCAGTTTGCCAAGGATGAACGCTTGCTGCTGCACCGCGATTTAGAGCTGGAAACGCGCGTGATTGGCTTCTTGCGCGAGCAGGGCTTGCAGGGCAACACGCAAGGGCAGTTCTATTTGCCGCCGCAAATCTCCCCCACCCAAATGCCTTGGGTGAAATGGATCGACGATGCATTTGGCATCTTCAACGATACAGGCATTCAAGTCACTTTGCCGCAGGAGATGCTGGGCTGGGTGCAACGGGTGGATGCGCTGCATATTGATTTGAAGGGCGCGCCTGCGGCTGCATCTAGCAAAGCCAGCACGAGCACCCGCGGGGCCGAGCCAGTAGCCCCATGGTTTGATCTCTCGCTGGGCATCGATGTTCAAGGCAAGCGCATCAATATTTTGCCCGCGCTGCCTGCCTTGATTGAGCAGCTGCGCTTGCTAGGCGGCGGCAGCCTCGCATCCGATATGGAGCTGCCCGAAAGCATGTTCATCCCCAATGGGGAAAATGGCACGGGCTGGCTCAAATTACCCACCGCGCCGCTGAAACCTTGGCTCTCAGCGCTGCTCGAATTGCTCGATGGCAGCCACAATTTAAAAGGCGATCACCTGCGCCTCTCGCGCATGGAGGCGCTGCGCGTGGCCGCAAGCTTAGGCGAGGGCGCTGCATGGCAAGGCGCAAAAGGATTGCAAGGATTGCTCGCGCAGTTGCGCGGCGGGGCCAATGCGCTCGCGCCTGTGCTCCAGCCCGAGGGCCTCAAGGCCGAGATGCGGCCGTATCAATTGCAGGGCTTGTCGTGGCTGCAGTTTCTGCGCCAGCAAGGCTTGGCCGGCGTGTTGGCCGATGACATGGGTTTGGGCAAAACTTTGCAAACCTTGGCGCACATTTTGATGGAAAAAGAAGCGGGCCGGCTGCAGCATCCGGCCCTCATCATCGCGCCTGTGAGCCTTATGGGCAATTGGCGGCGCGAAGCAGAAAAATTCACGCCCAGCCTGCGTGTGCTCACCCTGCATGGCAGCGGGCGCCATGAAGCCGCGCAGGAGATTGCGCAGGCTGATATCGTGCTCTCACCCTATTCGCTGCTCTCGCGGGATAAGGCGCGCTGGATGGCGCAGCACTGGTCGATGGTGGTGCTCGATGAAGCGCAGAACATTAAAAATGCCGCCACCGATGCTGCGCAAGTAGCCTATGAGCTGCCCGCGCAGCAGCGCCTATGCCTCTCGGGCACGCCGATGGAAAATCATTTGGGCGAGTTGTGGAGCTTGTTTCACTTTCTCATGCCCGGTTTTTTGGGCAGCGCCAAGCGCTTCAAAGAGCTGTACCGCACCCCGATTGAAAAGCATGGCGACAGCGAAATCCTCGCCTCGCTCAGCCGCCGCGTTACGCCCTTCATCCTGCGTCGCACCAAAAAGCAGGTGCTCACCGATTTGCCCGACAAGATCGAGACACTCAGCGTCGTCGCGCTCGAAGGCAAGCAGGCCGATTTGTATGAAACCATTCGCTTGGCCACCGAGCAGTCCGTACGCGAAGCGCTCTCCAGCAAGGGCTTGGCACGCTCGCAAATTCAGGTGCTGGATGCGCTCTTGAAGCTGCGCCAAGTCTGCTGCGACCCGCGCCTCGTGCCACTGCCCGCTGCCAAAAAAGTCAAGCAATCGGCCAAGCTCGATTTGCTCATGGAGCTGCTGCCCGAGATGTTGGCAGAAGGCCGGCGCATTTTGCTGTTCTCGCAATTCACCTCGATGCTGGAGCTGATCGAGGAAGAGCTTGTGGCGCGAAAAATCCAATGGGTCAAGCTCACTGGCCAATCTAAAAACCGTGATGACATCATCGAGCAATTCACCAGCGGCCAAGTGCCCTTGTTTCTCATCAGCTTGAAGGCCGGTGGCGTGGGCCTGAATTTGCCGCAGGCCGATACCGTGATTCACTACGACCCGTGGTGGAATCCGGCGGTCGAAAACCAAGCCACGGACCGCGCCCACCGCATTGGCCAAACCAGCCAAGTGTTTGTGTACAAGCTGGTGGCCAGCGGCACAATTGAAGAGCGCATGCTCGCCCTGCAAGAGCGCAAAGCCGTGCTGGCCGCCAGCATGCTCAGTGGTGCAGCCTTGCGCAAGCAAGCCTTGTTCAGCGAAGATGACGTGGCGAATTTGCTCAAGCCTTTGGGTGAGTAAGCATCTCTGGCACACTGCGGGGCATGTCCACCGC
>JAYVJQ010000116.1:0-3084 GCA_043769055.1 Allobrachymonas sp. | reverse complement strand
TGTCGATCAATTAAGCGGCTGGCTCGGTGCATTCAAGTTCAAGTGGCAGAAAAACAATCCGATTGACCTTGATTTATGTACCCGCTGCAACGCCTGTGTGGCATCTTGCCCAGAGCAGGCCATCAGCCTAGACTTCCAAATCAACCTCGGCAAATGCAAAAGCCACCGAAGCTGCGTGAGTGCTTGCGACACGGCAGGAGCGATTGATTTTGAGCGCGCACCGCAGGACATGCAAGATGAGTTCGACCTCGTGCTCGATTTGAGCGAACAGCCCTTGATCGACTGGCATGCTGCGCCGCAAGGCTACTTTACTGAAGCCAGCCCTGCCACACTCATCAAGCTCAAGGACATGGTGGGCGAGTTTGAAAAGCCCAAGTTTTTCACCTACAAGCAAAAGCTCTGCGCCCATTCGCGCAACGAGAAAGTGGGCTGCAATGCCTGCGTGGAAATTTGCTCGGCGCATGCGATTACGAGCGAGAAAGATCGTCAGCAGATCAAGGTCAACCCCAACTTGTGCGTGGGCTGCGGCGCATGCACCACCGTCTGCCCCACGGGCGCGCTCACCTATGCCTATCCGAAGGCCAGCGAGCAGGGCACTAAGATCAAATCACTGATCACCACCTACAGCGCGGCAGGCGGAAAAGAGCCCGCACTTCTTATGCACAGCCAAGGGCAGGGCGCGCAACTCATTGAGCAACTGGGCCGCGCCGCACAGCTCAAACGCGCCAAAGGCGTGCCGCACAACTTGATTCCCATTGGCCTGTGGCACACCGCCAGCATAGGCTTGGATGTGTGGCTGTCTGCTATTGCGATGGGCGCGCATCAAATTGCCGTACTCATCACGCGGGAAGAAGCGCCAGATTACGTGAAGGGTCTGCGTGAGCAAATTGAGGTAGCGCAAACGCTGCTGCGCGGTTTGGGCTATGCGGGTACACATGTGAAATTGATTGAAGCGCAAGATGTGGCGGCTCTTGACGCAGCCTTGCAGCAACTCAAAACCACGCGCCAAACCGTGCCCGCAAAAGTAGCGCGCTTTGCCATGCCATCTGAGAAGCGCAGCACGCTCGATTTGGCCCTCGATCACCTGATCACCCACGCGCCGCAAACCCCGCTGCCAGAGGCGATTGAGCTGCCCAAAGCTGGCTCACCGTTTGGCACACTGCAAATCAACAAAGATACTTGCACCCTGTGCCTCAGCTGCGTCAGCGCCTGCCCCGCCAGCGCCCTGCAAGACAATCCCGAGCGCCCGCAGCTCAAGTTCATTGAAAAAAACTGCGTGCAATGCGGCTTGTGTGAGCAGACCTGCCCGGAAAAATCGATCACTTTGCAGCCCCGCCTGTTGCTGACCAAAGAGCGCACGCAAAGCCGCGTCATCAACGAGCAAGCGCCCTACAGTTGCATCCGCTGCAGCAAACCCTTTGGCACCTTGAAAGCCATCGAAGGCATGCTGGGCAAGCTCTCGGGGCACTCTATGTTCCAAGGCGAGGCACTCAATCGCTTGAAGATGTGTGGCGATTGCCGCGTGATTGATATTTACTCGAACAACAACGAATCCAAGATTCAAGATTTCCCCCGATAACCATGAGCAGTATCTCCACCTTTGATGAAGAAACCGCCCGCGCAGAAGTCTATGGCCTGCTGGCCGCTCTGTACTACGCGCCGCCCACGCCTGAGTTGATGGCGCAACTGCGCGTGGCCGTCACGCAAGCGCCCGTAGAAGGCGGTTTGCTGGAAGAGAGTTGGCGCGAAGTCGTAGCCGCATCGCGCGACATCACCGATGCACAAGCGGCCAGTGAATATGCGCAACTCTTCGGTGGCGTGGGCAAGCCAGAGGTGTATTTGTATGCTTCGCATTACCTCAGCGGATTCTTAAATGAAAAACCCTTGGTGCGCCTGCGCACCGATCTGGCCAAATTCGGCATTGAGCGCGATGCAGCGATGGCCGAGACAGAAGATCACTTTGCCTACTGCTGCGAGGTGATGCGTTTTTTGATTGCGGGCGACGACGTGGCTATATCAAATTTGACACATCAGAAAGATTTTTTCTGCGAGCATGTACAGGCATGGGCTACGCGCATGTGCGATGCCTTGCAAGCGCATCCACGCGCTTGCTTTTATGCCCAGCTTGCTGAGTTCACTCGTGTATTCCTCAGCGTGGAGCAGCAAGGCTTTGACATGCTGGCGTAAGCCACGATTCAGTTTGCGCTGCGCAGCTGCATAGTATTGGTGAAACCCCTAGTCACTGATGAGGCAAAAGCGACTGCAAGCGATTGCATCTGCGACGCAATCAGCATATAGTCTGCTATAGAAATAGAAGTCGCATCCCCGAAGCTCATTTCGTTTGGAGACAAGTATGGACAAAGTAGACAATAAATCTTCCCGGCGTGGCCTGATTTTTGGCGCTGCCGCCGTTGGCACCGCCGCCGCTGCAATCGTGGCGCTGCCGAAAGCTGCTCTTCAGGAAGCAGCAGTTGAAACCCTCAAGCCCGCGCCCGAAAAAGGCGGCGGCTACCAATTGACGCAACACGTCAAGCAGTACTACAGCACCACCCTGATCTAAAACTCCTCATTGCCGGAGACTCTTATGTTGTTGACCAAAAAATCCTCATCAGGCGGGCAAAGCGCTGGCCGCTCGCCATTCGTGCACAACCTCTCGCGTGGTTTGTCGCAGGCCATCCCCACAGTGGATCGCCGCGCTTTCCTGCGCCGCTCCGGCCTTGGCGTTGGAGTCGGCATCGCCGCCTCGCAGCTCACGTTGGTGAAAAAAGCCAAAGCAGCGACAGGCGCCTCAACTGATGGTTCAGGCAAGATCGAAG
The DNA here is from genome assembly GCA_043769055.1 of Allobrachymonas sp. Classification (GTDB taxonomy): domain Bacteria; phylum Pseudomonadota; class Gammaproteobacteria; order Burkholderiales; family Burkholderiaceae_C; genus JANMDU01. The sequence goes on along the minus strand of JAYVJQ010000116.1, from coordinate 268 downwards.
TCAAGCGCACGATTTGCACGCACTGCTCAGTCGGCTGCGCGATTGATGCCGTGGTTGAAAATGGCGTGTGGACGCGCCAAGAGCCCGTGTTTGACTCCCCCATCAACCTCGGCGCGCATTGCGCCAAAGGCGCGGCAATTCGTGAGCATGGCCACGGCGAATTCCGCTTGCGCTATCCAATGAAATTGGTCAATGGCAAATACGAGCGCATCAGCTGGGATACGGCATTGAACGAAATCAGCGCCAAAATGATCGAGCTGAAAAAAGC
>JAYVJQ010000115.1:0-21076 GCA_043769055.1 Allobrachymonas sp. | reverse complement strand
GGCCGCCGAGCATGGCTTGGGCGAGCTTGATCACAGCGGGTTATTTGTTGAACTGGCCAGCAGGAATGGCATGCAATAGAGGCTAGGCCAACGCGCAGTCGATTTTTTCAGTAAAGTCGCAAAAAATCCTTTATAATCAAGGTAATTACACCCCAACGGGCGTTGCCAACGTCCGTTTTTTTTTGGCCGAACGCTTTTGATGTTCAGCCCCGCTTTACTTACATGTCTGCAAACCTGCAAACCCTGATCAGCTCCGCCGTCACTGGCTTGGGGCTTGAGTTGGTGGAGATTGAACGCTCCGCCGGGGGAATGCTGCGCGTCACCATTGACCATCCTTGGGTGGTGGGTCAAGAAGAATTGCTGGTTAATGTAGAAGATTGCGAGATCGTGACGCGGCAATTGCAGTATTTGCTGGAAGTTGAAGCCGTCGATTACAAGCGGCTTGAAGTGGCCTCACCCGGGATTGACCGGCCACTGCTGGTTGAGAATGATTTTGTGCGCTTTGCGGGTGAGATGATTGATGTGACGCTCAAAGCGCCAATTGGTTCGGATGCATTGGGTGCAGTTAACGCAAACCGCAAAAAATTCCGTGGCGAGCTTGGCAAAAGCGAAACCGGTGGCTGGCAAATCGTGCTGGAAAACGAAGCGGCCAAGCCGCTCAAGCCTGGCGCAAAAGTATCTAAGAAAAGATTGGAAATGCCTTCCTTGGTGATGGGTTTTACGCTGGATGAGATCAAAGAAGCTCGTCTGGCGCCGATTGTGAATTTCAATGGGCGACGCAAATCACCAAACAGTGATGCACCCCCCGAAGCTGTTTAATTTTTTGAATCCTAAAGAACAGGAGATCTGTGATGAATCGTGAAATGTTAATGCTGGTGGAAGCCATTTCCCGCGAAAAAAACGTGGATAGCGAAACCGTCTTCGCTGCACTGGAGGCGGCGCTTGCGCAGGCCAGCAAGAAGATTTATCAAAACGAAGGTCATGGCGAAGTTGAAATTCGCGTGAGCATGGAGCGCGACACGGGGGATTACGAAACCTTCCGCCGCTGGCTCGTCGTGCCCGATGACCAAGGTCTGCAAAATCCTGATGCTGAGGAGATGCTGATGGATGCGCTGGATCGCGTGACCGATGTGGAGCCAGGCGACTATATTGAAGAGCAGGTCGATTCTGTGCCGATTGGCCGCATTGGCGCACAAGCAGCCAAGCAAGTGATTTTGCAAAAAATCCGCGATGCTGAGCGCGAGATTTTGCTCAATGATTTCATGAGCCGAGGCGATAAGATTTTTGTGGGCACTGTCAAGCGCGCCGACAAAGAAGGCTTGATTGTGGAAAGTGGCCGTGTAGAAGGGCGCTTGAAGCGCTCCGATATGATCTCCAAGGAGAACTTGCGCACCGGCGACCGCGTGCGCGCGATGATCATGGAAGTCAACACAGAGCTGCGCGGCGCACCGATCATTCTCTCGCGCTCCTCGCCTGAGTTCATGATTGAGCTGTTCCGCAACGAAGTGCCCGAGATTGAGCAAGGCCTGCTAGAGATCAAATCCTGCGCCCGCGATTCAGGCTCGCGTGCCAAGATCGCTGTGTTGTCAAATGACAAGCGCGTCGATCCAATCGGCACTTGCGTGGGTGTGCGTGGCTCGCGCGTGAATGCCGTCACCAACGAATTGGGTGGCGAGCGCGTCGATATCGTGCTGTGGAGTGAAGACCCAGCGCAATTCGTGATTGGTGCTTTAGCGCCAGCGAACGTCTCTTCTATCGTGGTCGATGAAGAAAAGCATGCGATGGATGTGGTGGTTGATGAAGAGAATTTGGCGATTGCGATTGGCCGTGGCGGCCAAAACGTGCGCTTGGCTTCTGAGCTGACGGGCTGGAAGATCAACATCATGGATGCAAACGAATCGGCTGAGAAGCAATCGGGTGAGCAAGGCGCGATTCGCGCTCTGTTCATCAGTAAACTCGACGTGGACGAAGAAATTGCCGATATCCTGATCACCGAAGGCTTCACCAGCCTCGAAGAAGTGGCCTATGTACCGCTGCAAGAGATGCTGGAGATTGAATCCTTTGATGAAGACACAGTCAACGAACTTCGCACCCGTGCGAAAGACGCATTGCTGACCATGGCGATTGCCAAGGAGGAATCGGTCGAAGCAGTGAGCCAAGATCTGCGTGATTTTGAATTCAACGGCAAACACTTGAGCGCCGATTTGATCTCCAAACTGACCGAGGGTGGCATCAACACGCTCGATGATTTGGCTGATTTGGCCATTGATGAGCTCACCGCCATCACCGGACAAGATGAAGAAGAGGCCAAGGCGCTGATTATTCAAGCGCGTGAGCACTGGTTTGTGGGCGAAAACGCCCAAGCCGCAGAGTAAAGATCATGGAGACCCCAAGCAATGTCAAATACCACTGTCTCCGAATTTGCCGCCGAGCTCAAACGCCCAGTAGATAATCTACTGGAGCAGCTCAAAGGCGCTGGTGTGCCCAAGGCCACTGCGGGCGATGTACTCACCGATGCAGATAAGCAAATGCTGCTGAGCTATTTGCGCATCAGCCACGGCACAGCCGACACTGGTGAGCGCAAAAAAATCACGCTGACCAAAAAATCCACCACTGAAATCAAGCAAGCCGATGCCACAGGCCGGGCACGCACGATTCAGGTGGAAGTGCGTAAAAAGCGCACCTTTGTGCAACGTGATGAAGAGTTGGCAACGCCTGCACCAGCCCCTGCTGCTGAGCCCGCACCTGCGCCAGCGCCAGTGCCCGAAACAGAAATCTCCGCCGCTCCTGCCGTGGTGATTGACGAGGCAGAAGCTGCACGTCGTGCGACTGAGGCTGCGCGTCAGGCTGAGTTCAAGCGCCGCCAAGAGCAAGAGATTGTTGACCGCCGCTTGGCTTCTGAAGCTGCGCGCAGTAAAGCACAAGCACGCCATGCAAGCGCTGCAACGCCAGATTCAGATAAAAATAGCCCACGAGCCCAGATTGAATCTGCGCCTAGTGCTACGGAATCTGTAGTGCCTGCTGAACCAGTAGCAGCGCCACCAGCCGTCGTTGTCATCACCGCTGAGCAGCGTGCGGCTGAAGAAAAAGCCCAAGTCGCCGCGCAAGATGACCGTCGCCGCAAGGCAATGGCTGAAGCTGAAGCGATTCGCGCCATGATGAGTGCGCCCAAAAAAGTACTCGTGGCCAAGCGCGTGGAAGAGCCCAAGCCTGCTGCAACCGCCGTGAAAGGCACGCTGCACAAGCCGGCCAATGTGGTGAAGAAAGAGGGTGGCGCTGCCGCTCCCGCCGCTGGCACTGGTACAGGCGCAGGCAAGAAAACCGAAGTCAAATCTGAAAAACTCTCTTCAAGCTGGGGCAAAGATGCCGATGGCAAGAAGAAAGAAATCAAAACACGTGGCGACAGCTCCGGTGGCGTTGGCCGCAGCAACTGGCGCTCAGGCCCGCGTGGTAAGCGCGGAAGTCGTGAGGACCGTGAAGAGCAGGCACCAGCAGCGCCAGTGGAAGCACGCGTGCTGGAGATTCACGTTCCTGAGACGATCACAGTGGCTGAGTTAGCCCACAAGATGGCTGTCAAGTCATCCGAAGTGATCATGAAGCTCATGAAGCTCGGTCAAATGGTCACGATCAACCAATCGCTCGATCAAGACACAGCGATGATCTTGGTCGAAGAGCTGGGCCACAAAGCTGTGGCAGCCACCTTGGATGATCCAGAAGCTTTCTCGGTGGAAGAGGCTGGCGAATTCACAGCCGAACTCTTGCCGCGCGCCCCTGTGGTGACGGTGATGGGCCACGTTGACCACGGCAAAACCTCGCTGCTCGATTACATTCGCCGTGCCAAAGTGGCATCCGGCGAAGCGGGTGGCATTACGCAGCACATCGGCGCGTATCACGTGACAACGCCACGCGGCATGGTCACTTTCCTTGACACACCCGGCCACGAGGCTTTCACGGCTATGCGCGCGCGCGGCGCGCAAGCTACTGACATCGTGATCTTGGTGGTTGCCGCAGACGACGGCGTGATGCCGCAAACCAAAGAAGCGATTAAGCATGCAAAAGCTGCTGGTGTGCCGATCGTGGTGGCGATGAACAAGATCGACAAGCCCGATGCCAATCCAGATCGCGTCAAAGGCGAGCTGGTGACCGAAGAAGTCGTGCCCGAAGAGTTTGGCGGCGAGTCGCCTTTCGTTTCTGTATCGGCCAAAACCGGGCAGGGCATTGACGATTTGCTCGAGCAAGTGCTCTTGCAGGCCGAGGTGCTGGAGCTTAAAGCGCCCGTTAACGCCATGGCCAAAGGCTTGGTGGTGGAGGCGCGGTTGGACAAAGGCCGTGGCCCTGTGGCCACCGTGCTCGTGCAAACCGGCACACTGAATGTGGGCGATGCGATTTTGCTGGGTTCAACCTATGGCCGTGTGCGCGCCATGCTTGATGAAAATGGGCAATCGGTCAAATCTGCAGGCCCGTCCATCCCGGTCGAGATTCAAGGCTTGGCCGAAGTGCCCGGCGCGGGCGATGAGTTCACGGTGATGCAAGACGAAAAGCGTGCGCGAGAAATCGCCACCTACCGCGCTGGCAAATACCGCAGCACCAAGCTGGCCAAGCAACAAGCTTCTAAGCTAGAGAACATGTTCACCGACATGACGGCGGGCGATGTGAAGATGGTGCCTATCATTATCAAATCCGATGTGCAAGGCTCGCAAGAGGCGCTGGCATCTTCGCTGCTCAAGCTTTCCACCGACGAGGTCAAAGTGCAGATCGTGTATGCGGCAGTCGGCGGCATCAGCGAGAGCGATGTGAACTTGGCGATTGCTTCCAAAGCGGTCATCATTGGATTTAACACGCGCGCTGACGTGGGTGCGCGCAAAACGGCTGAAGGCAATGGTGTCGATATTCGTTACTACAACATCATTTATGACGCTGTGGACGAATTGAGACTGGCCATGAGCGGCATGCTGACTCCCGATAAGAAAGAAGAAATCATCGGAACCACACAGATTCTTCAAGTATTCAAGGTCAGCAAGATCGGCTCGATTGCGGGCTGTATGGTGACCAGTGGTGTGGTACGTCGCTCAGCGCGCCTGCGCCTGCTGCGGAGCAACGTGGTCATCTTCACGGGCGAACTCGAATCACTCAAGCGCTTCAAAGACGATGCGAAAGAAGTCAAAGAAGGCTTCGAGTGCGGCTTGAACATCAAAGGCTACAACGACATCCAAGAGGGCGATGTGCTGGAGTTCTTTGAGATCAAGGAAATTGCTCGTACTTTGTAAATACCAAATTCAGGAAGACGTAACGCAGAAAGCACAGAAAAGAAAATGAAGACACAGAAAAATCCTTTCTTTGTTTCTGTGTCTTCTGTGCAATTTCTGTGATTTCTGTGTTCCTTGTATTCGAATTTTTATAGACCCATGCCAAAAAAGCACAGCTCCACCCCCAATCGCGGTATCCGCGTGGGCGACCAGATCCAGCGGGATCTGGCGGAGCTGATCGCGCGCGAGTTGAAAGATCCGCATGTGGGCATGGTCACGATCAATGCGGTGCAGGTCACGCCCGATTACGCGCATGCTACCGTGCACTACAGCTTACTCACCGGCGACGAGCAAGAAACGCAAGCTGCGCTCACGCGCTCGGCGGGGTTCTTGCGCAATGGCTTGTTCAAGCGATTGCATATTCACACCGTGCCCACCTTGCATTTTCAGTTTGACCGCACCACCGAGCGCGCTGCTGACATGAATGCGCTGATTGCCAAGGCTGTGGCCTCGCGCGCCCAAGACAGCGAGGCGTAATCATGCATGCACCACGAGTACGGGTCGTGAGGCGCCCTGTACATGGGGTGCTTCTGCTAGACAAGCCGCTGGGAATATCCAGCAATGATGCTTTGCAAAAAGCAAAATGGCTATTGCGCGCAGAAAAAGCTGGCCATACGGGCACACTTGATCCACTGGCCACGGGTGTGCTACCGCTGTGCTTTGGTGCGGCCACCAAGTTTTCTGCTTTGCAGCTTGATGCAGTGAAAACCTATGAAGCGACTGTGCAGCTCGGTATCAAAACCAGCACGGGCGATGCTGAAGGCGAAGTGATTGCGCAGCGCGAAGTGAACGTGACGCCAGCAGATCTTGAGCGCGTGCAGCAGCAGTTCACTGGCAAGATCTCGCAAACACCCCCCATGTACAGCGCATTGAAGAAAGACGGTAAGCCTTTGTATGAGTATGCGCGCGCGGGTATTGAAATCGAGCGTGCAGCCCGTGAGGTGACGATTTTTAAGATAAATCTGGCAGTAGCCGGCATAGAATATGCACAGAACGCTATTAAATTGGTAGCAACTGTGAGCAAGGGCACGTATATCCGCACGCTCGGTGAAGACATTGGCGAAGCCTTGGGTTGCGGCGCGCATCTCACCAGCTTGCGCCGCATCGACACCGGTGGCCTGAGCATCACTCAAGCTGTCAGCTTGCCGCAACTCGAAGCTATGAACGAGCGTGAGCGCATGGATAAGTTACAGCCAGTTGAAAGCCTACTGGCAGGGCACAAGATTGTCATATTAGACAGCGACAATGCAGGGCGCTTCCTCTCAGGCATGCGCCGCCGCACAGAATTTGCAGACAACGAACACGTTGCAGTATTTGGAGACAAACCAAGCGCCCTGCTGGGCAGTGCGCACATCGCTGACAGTGAGTTGATACCAACTCGCTTGCTCTCACCCCTAGAGATAAGCCAAATCCTCGCGCAAACCCAAGCGCTGCCTGAACCTGTTTTGAATTGAAAAGGAAGTCACCATGACCCAACAAATCCGCAACATTGCCATCATCGCCCACGTTGACCATGGCAAAACCACCTTGGTGGATCAGCTCCTGCGCCAATCGGGCACCTTCGCTGCCCACGAGCAGCTTGAGACCTGCGTGATGGACAGCAACGACATTGAAAAAGAGCGTGGCATCACGATTCTGGCCAAGAACTGTGCTGTGAAATGGAACGACACCCACATCAACATCGTCGATACCCCCGGCCACGCGGACTTTGGCGGCGAAGTAGAGCGTGCTTTGTCGATGGTTGATGGCGTGGTGCTGCTCATTGATGCGCAAGAAGGCCCCATGCCGCAAACCCGCTTCGTCACGAAGAAGGCGCTCGCGCTTGGCCTCAAGCCTATTGTCGTCGTCAATAAAGTGGACAAGCCTGGTGCTGATCCCCAAAAAGTGGTCAACCAAGCCTTTGATTTATTTGACAAGCTCGGCGCAACCGATGAGCAGCTCGATTTCCCAGTGGTGTATGCCTCTGGGTTGAACGGCTGGAGCGCGATGGAAGAGGGCGAGCCTGGCGCGCAATGGGGCAAAGACATGACAGCGCTGTTTGAAACCGTACTCAGCCACGTCAAGCCGCAAGCAGGCGACCCAACTGCGCCGCTGCAATTGCAAATTTCCTCGCTCGATTACTCCACTTTCGTGGGCCGTATCGGCGTGGGCCGCGTCACTGCGGGCACGATCAAGCCCATGATGGATGTGCTGGTGATGGAAGGTGCAGATGGCAAAACCATCAAAGGCCGCGTCAACCAAGTGCTCAAATTCCAAGGCTTGGATCGCGTGGTGGCCACGTCTGCTGGCCCTGGCGATATTGTGCTGATCAATGGCATTGAAGGTATCGGCATTGGCGTCACAGTCACTGATCCTTTGAACCCCAATCCGCTGCCGATGCTGAAAGTTGATGAGCCAACGCTCACGATGAATTTCTGCGTGAATACCTCGCCGCTAGCTGGCCGCGAAGGCAAATACGTGACGAGCCGCCAGATCTGGGATCGCCTGCAAAAAGAGCTGCAATCCAACGTGGCGCTGCGTGTCAAAGAAACCGATGAAGACGGTATCTTTGAAGTCTCAGGCCGTGGCGAATTGCACCTGACGATTCTCTTGGAAAATATGCGCCGCGAAGGCTATGAGCTGGCCGTATCTAAGCCGCGCGTGGTGTTCCGCGAGGTCAATGGCGAGAAGCATGAGCCCATCGAGTTGGTGACTGCCGATGTGGAAGATCAACACCAAGGCGGCGTGATGCAAGCCCTAGGTGAGCGCAAAGGCGAGCTGGTGAATATGGAGCCCGATGGCCGTGGCCGCGTGCGCTTGGAATATCGCATTCCTGCGCGTGGCTTGATTGGCTTTACCACTGAATTCTTGAACTTAACCCGTGGCTCGGGCTTGATTGCCAATATTTTTGACAGCTACGAAGCGCACAAAGGCGATATCGCCAGCCGCAAAAACGGCGTGTTGATTTCGATGGACGATGGCGAAATCTTCACCTACGCCTTGGGCAAGCTTGATGACCGTGGCCGCATGTTTGTGCGCGCCAACGATCCCGTGTATGAGGGCATGATCGTCGGTATCCACAACCGCGACAACGATCTGGTCGTCAACGCCACCCGCACCAAACAGCTCACCAACTTCCGCGTGAGCGGCAAAGAAGACGCGATCAAGATCACCCCGCCGATTCAGCTCACGCTCGAATACGGCGTCGAGTTTATTGAAGACGACGAGTTGGTGGAAATCACACCGAAATCAGTTCGCCTGCGCAAGCGTTTCTTGAAAGAGAACGAGCGTAAGCGTGCTGGGAAAAGTTAACCCCCCCCTGTGCAGCCTAGCGGTTGCCTTCCCGGCAACTGAAAGGCCCTCCGGTAACCGGGGGACGACGCTAGTGGACTGGCAAAGCCAGATCCACGGTGTCTGCTAGCAAAGACATCCAAAGGCCAGCAATGACTACTCAAAACAGTCTTTTCGGTGCGGACGCAGCGCCGATTCCAACCGAGTTCAAAGGCGATTTGGTAGCGCAGGCCAAGGCGGGGGCAACTTCGCCCCAGCAGCGCGAGTTTGCGCGTTTGCTCAGCAGCATTGAGGCGCTGGGCGTTGACCTGCAAATGCTTAAAGCTTTGCACAGCCAATACCGCGCCAAGTTTGGCCAAACTTTGCTGCAACGCAAGACCGAGCAAGAGGGTTTGCAACGGAAAATGGTGATGTTTTTGCATGAGCGCTTGCAACGGCCTGAAACAAATAAAGCCAAAGCACTCACGGCTAGCAACCGCAAAGCAATTTCCCGCATCATCGTCTCGTTCAGCATGAATTTTGCGATGCAGGGCGATGCGCAAATGCGTGCGATTCATGATCAGTACAGCGATGAGAAGATGGCCGATCAAGATGAGGCACAGCTCGAAGACATGCGCGAACTGCTCTCCGAGATGGGCGTTGAGCTACCCGACTTAGATGACAAAGCCAATGCCTTAGAGCAAGCCCAAGCCGCGCTCAAAGCCTTGCAAGAAAAAATGCTGAAAGAGCAGGAGTTGGAAGAGCAACGCCAAGCCAAGCGCGATGAAAAGCGCGAGGCACGGCGTGCAGAAAAAGCCAAGACTGACCCGAAGGCGCAGGCCAAGCTCGCAAGCCAAGAGCAGGCCGCCCAAGAAGCGCAAAGCTCGCTCAAAACGATCTACCGCCAGCTAGCTCGCCAGCTCCACCCTGATCGCGCTACAAACGACGATGAGCGCACGCTGAATCACGATTTAATGAGCCAAGTCAACGCCGCTTATGACAAGCAAGATTTACTCGCACTGCTCAAACTGCAGCTTAGCGCGAGCCAAATTGATGCCAGCGCGATGAACAGCGTGGCCGAAGACAAGCTCAAGGCTTGGGTGGCCTTGCTGCGCGCGCAAGCTAAGGAGTTGAATGCCGATGTATTGAGCCTGCGCATGCAAATCATGGGGGAGTTTCGCTTGCCCTGTGGTCAACCTGTCAGTGCAGAGACGCTGGAGGCCAGCTTCGCGCAAGGCATGCAGGAATACGATGAAGTACTGCATTTGATGCGCAGTGATTTGGCTCTGATTGAAGACGATGCTGGGCTCAAGCGCTGGGCCAAAGCGCAATCACGCTTGATTGCTGACGATGAACAGATGCTGATGGTGCAAGACGAAGAGATGGCGATGATGGACGACATCTTGGATGAAATCATGATGCAGAAAATGCCGCGCCGACCAACCAAGAAGAAACGCTGAGAACACCATGAAACTCACCCACTCCAAAGCTGTGCTGCTCATGATCGCCGTCACACTGATGTGGTCAATTGCAGGCGTGGTCTCGCGCCAGCTGGAATCTGCGCGCAGCTTTGAAACCACGTTTTGGCGCAGCTTGTTCACCGTGGTCTCGCTGCTCATCATCTTGCCGCTGTGGCAGGGCAGGGGCGTGTTCAAAACTTTTCATTGGAAGAGATCATCGTTTTGGGTGAGCGGCGTGTGCTGGAGCGTAATGTTTACGGCCTTCATGGTCGCGCTCACACTCACGTCTGTGGGCAATGTGTTGGTGACCATGGCTATTGGCCCGCTCATTACTGCACTGATGGCTTGGGGCTTTATTGGTCACAAGTTGCCTGCGCGCACATGGGTGGCGATTGCGGTGGCTTGCACAGGCATGGCGTATATGTTTGCGCAGCAATTGGATTTGCAGCAGAGTGGGGCAGGTTTGGGTATGCTGATTGCCTTTTGCGTGCCCTTGGCTGCAGCAACGCATTGGACGGTGGTGCAGCGCGCGCAGTCTCAAGGCGAGCAGCTCGATTTCGTGCCTTGCGTGCTGATCGGTGCGGTGATTTCGACGCTTGTTACTTTGCCGCTGTCTTTCCCATTCGCCGCTACCGCAAAAGATGTGAGCTGGCTGGCGCTGCTGGGTTTGGTGCAGCTGGCGATTCCCTGCGTGCTGGCGGTGGTGTGCGCGCGCGTGCTCAAAGCGCCGGAGGTCTCGTTGCTGGCCTTGCTGGAAGTTATTTTCGGTATTCTGCTGGCTTGGATGTTTGCAGGCGAAGTACCTAGTCAAGCAGTGTTAATTGGCGGCGCGCTCGTGATTGGGGCACTGGTAGCTAACGAAGCATTAGGATGGAAAAAACAATGAGCAGCGAAGATTTAGTTCTTATCGAAGAGATTGGCCACGCGGGCCTCATCACACTCAACCGCCCCAAAGCGCTCAACGCTTTGAACCTGCCGATGATCCGCACGATCACGCAGGCGCTGCTGGCTTGGCGTGATAAGCCGCAGATCAAGCTCGTGGCGATTCGCGGCACAGGCAAGCTGACCGATGGAGGCTTTGCGCCCTTTGGCGCGTTTTGCGCAGGTGGCGATATTCGCTTTTTCCACCAAGCCGTGCTCGCAGGCGATCCCGCGCTGGAAGATTTTTTCACCGAGGAATACAGCCTCAATCATTTGATTTATACCTATCCCAAACCCTACGTTGCTTTCCTTGACGGAATTTGCATGGGCGGCGGTATGGGTATCGCGGGGCATATGTCGAGCAATAGCATTCGCATCGTCACCGAGCGCAGCAAACTCGCCATGCCCGAGACGATGATTGGCCTGTTTCCAGATGTGGGCGGCGGCTATTTCCTCAGTCGCTGCATGAACAGCACGCCAGGCATGGGCGAATATCTGGCGCTCACCGGCGAGCTGATGCATGCCGCTGATGCTATTCACCTGGGCTTGGCTGATGTGCAGTTGAGCGGCGCTGATTTGCCCAGCGTGTGGGCACGCATCTCGCAGGCTGCGCCAACACGTGATGCGCTACTCGCATCAATTACTCCTAAATCCATAGCACTCCGCGCAGATTCCATCCCGGCTACCTTGCTATATCGCTTAAAAATTGAAGCTATTTTTGGGTCTGGCAACCTGTTAGATAGCCTTGCCAAGCTAGAAGCTGATGATTCAGAGTGGGCGCAGCGCACCACCGCAGCCTTGCACAAACGCTCCCCGCTCATGCTGCACGTCACCCTAGAACTCATCCGCCGCGCTCGCAGCATGAGCCTAGCCGACGATCTGCGCCTAGAGCGCGACTTGGTGCGCCATTGCTTCTCGACCCAGCACTTGCAGCGCAGCGGCGCTGCCACAGAAACCGCAGAAGGCATTCGCGCTTTGGCAGTCGATAAAGATCACGCTCCAAAGTGGAAGCCCGCGCGGATTGAAGACATCACGTCTGAGATGGTGCTGCCTTTCTTTGATAGCCCGTGGCCGATGGCTGCACATCCGCTGCGCGATTTGGCTTAAGCTCCCGTGAGGATTTTCAGAGCTTCTTCCACCCGCTTCATCTGCGCGCGAGGCAACTCAGCCAAGGCTTTGCTGCCCATGAAGCGTTGATTGGCAATGGTGCGGATTTGATCAATGAGTAAATCCGTCTCTGCCGCTAATTGCCCCGATTTGGTGATTTTCCCCAGCATGACACGCAGCGGAAAACCATCGCCCATGTTGTCGCGATAGACCTGCGTGCTGCATGGAATGACTATTGTGGTGCTGTGGCCCGCGTCGTTGAGTACATCCGTTTGAATGATCAGCGCAGGGCGGCCACGTTTGCCCGGCTCTTGCTTGTGCGTTTGTGGCTCAAAATCCACCTCCCAAAGTTGACCACGTTTGGGTTTAGGCAAGGCCGTCTCCCATCGAGCCATCTAGAGATTGATTCTCAGCCAAGCTCTGTGCCGACAGCGATTTGGAGAGGAACACCATGCGCTCTTTGAGCATGCGCTCGTTCTTCTCACGCACGGCCTCGCGCACGTAATCTGAGCTGCTCATGTTGAAAGCGGCAGCCAATGCCTTGGTCTGAGTTGCGAAATCAAAAGGTGCGCGAAAAGAAAGGGTAGATACACTCATGTCATACTCCGGTGTAATACGTTATTGTAATACAAAATAAGATGGCACTGATGCTAACGCTCAAGGCCGCACAGCAGGCGTCTCCATCGGCATGCCCATCGCTCGGGCGGCTAGGTAGACTTCCAGAGCGGTCATCTCATCGCTGCCTGCGGTGAAGGGCTGGGCGCGTACGCCTGTCATGCAGCCTCGGATACGGCGAGCCAGCGAGCCCATGCCTTGCCATTCGAGGCGGTAGATGGGATAGCCCGTGGCGTGGCCTTGGGGGATGGGGCTGGCGCCGAGCCTCTGGCCGGCGCGGTCATCGTGACATTGGGCGCAGGAGAGATTGAGTTGGCCCATGCGCTGCAAGAAAAGTTGCTCGCCTTGTTTACGCCAAGCTTGCAGTTTGGCATCTGCACTGGCCTCGCGCAAGTGCGCTGCAATCGGCTGCCCGCGCGCGGCGTGGCCCAGCCAGCTCTCTAGCGAGAGCAAGTCTTCATGCTCTGAGCCTAGCGCGCTCAAGCCCATGTGCCGCTGGCGGCAAAGGTTGATGCGTTGGCTCAGGTTCACGGGTTTGCCTAGCAGCGCATCTAGAGCCGGGTAACGCGCTGCTATGCTGATCAAAGCTTGCGGCGGGCGGTCAAACCCAGAGGCTTGGGATTGCGCCGCGCCATGGCAGCCTGCGCACGATGTGCCATTTTTTCCCGCTGTGCGCGCCCACAATTGCGGGCCACTTTGCACCCATAGCATGGCCGGGTTTTGCGCATCATCGCGCTGCATGGCTTGGGTGCGCGAGTCCATCAGGGTGAAGCTCGATTGCCGCTGATCTGGCGCGGAGGGTGATTGCGCTGTGGCGCTGCTCACCATCAGCAGGAATGCTAAGGCAGCACTGCGCATCCTTAACTCACCGTGATCGCATGGCTGCGCGTGTGCGCAAAGCCCTTGTCACCCGTCCAGCTCAGTTGCAACACACCGCTTTCCATGATGCGCACATGAAAAGCCATGTAGGGATTGGATGCCATCGCCGCATGCATGGTGGCAGAGAACACGCTTTGACCTTGCAAAGTGCAACTGAAGCGCCGAATCAAATCGCGCGGCAGCATCTGGCCATCTGAGCCGCGCCGATAACCCGTTTCCATCGCATGCGCAATGGTGGCGCGCACGAGGATCACTTGGCCACGCTGCGCGGCGGTGGGGGCTTGTACTAGGGAGCGAATAGTTGGTGCATCAGCCATGATTATTCGACTTCAATGCAAGCGGCTAGCGTGACGATCACATCCGCGCTTTGCATCCAGAAGCTGCCATCTGATAATTGCGCGATAGCGACAAGCTTTTGCGTGGTGGCCAAGCGGATGCGGGTGGAGACTTGCGCCAAGCCAGAAGCCGGGCTGAGCTCAAACTCGGCCACATCAGGCTGCGGATTGCGCTCATTGAAAATGGCAATTCGCCGCACAAAGCGATCACTCTCTTGCGGGTGATCCACGCTGATGTCAATCGGCACGGCATTGCCGTTGTCCACCAAGGGCGAAATGCCAATGCTCACCTTGCCCATTTGCGCTGCTGCGCCGCCTGTGAATTTGGCAATCGCTTGGCTCATCGTTTGCTCAGTTGGCTGGCCCCAAGCTTGCGAGCTGGCCCAGCATGCAGCAAAGGCCGCAGGCACAGCTTGAATGGCAATGCGGCGCTTCATTTCAAGCTCTGCAAATACGCGACCACATCTTCAATCTGCTGCGCGGTGAGCATTGTGCGGCCTTGGTGCGCGGTGGCTACGCGGTTCAAGCCGTCGGTGCGAAAGTAGGGCGGCATGATGGAGGCAGGGTTGATTTTTTGCGAATCGATCATGCGCAGGCGAAGCTGCTCTTTGCTGAGGCGCGTGCCCACGCCATCCAGCGGCGGCGCGAGATTGCCTTGCGCGCGATCTTGCGCAATTGGCGCGGCATGGCAAAGCAAGCACAGGCTTTGCTGGCGATTGGCCACCACAGAGCGGCCACGCTGCGCATCACCCGGCTCGGCGCTAAGTGCTTGGCTGCCATCCAGCAATTGCGCATGTGCCGAGCCGATGAAGTACAGCGCAAGACAAGCCGTGAGAGATCGCACCATGCATCAAGCGCGCTTCAAGCTCTGCCCAGCAATGGGCATATCACGCAAGCGCTTGCCCGTGGCCGCAAAAATCGCGTTCATCACCGCAGGCGCTGCTACAGCAATCGTGGGCTCGCCCACGCCGCCCCAAAAGCCACCCGATTGCAGCAATACAGTTTCCACCTTGGGCATATGCCGCATCATCATCACGGGATAGGTGCTGAAATTGTCTTGCTCAATCCGGCCATCTTTCACCGTACACGAGCCAAACAAGGCAGCAGATAAGCCATACACAAACGAGCCTTCCACCTGCGCCTCAATTTGCTGTGGGTTGACCGCATAGCCAGGATCGGTAGAGGCCACGATGCGGTGAATCTTAAGATCGCCCTCAGCGCTGACCGAGACTTCCGCACACGCCGCCACATAGCTGCCAAAGCCATGCGTCACAGCCAAACCTTTGAAAACTTTTTGGCCACCGATATCGGGCGTGGGCTTGCCCCAATTGGCTTTTTCTGCCACGGCATTGAGCACAGCCAGATGCTTGGGCGCATTCGTCATGAGCTTGCGACGCAGGGCGAGCGGGTCTTGGTTGGTGGCGGCGGCAATCTCGTCCATGAAGCATTCCACATAGAGCGTGTTTTGATTCAAATTCACGCCACGCCAAAAGCCGGGCGGCACATGCGGGTTGCGCATGGCGTGATCGATCAAGAGATTGGGAATGTTGTAGCCAAACGCGCCTTCAGCCCCACCAGCGTTCAATCCTTGGAAGACCACGGGATCAAGACCATTGCGAATATTTTGCGGGGCGACACTGGCCAAAATCGATTGCCCGGCAATGCGCATGTGCAAGCCCGTCACATTGCCTTGCGCATCGAGTGCTGCGCTCATCTTGCAATGCGTGATCGGGTGGTATTTGCCGTGCAGCATGTCTTCTTCACGGCTCCACAGCAGCTTCACCGGTATGCCGGGCATGTCTTTGGCAATGGCCACCGCTTGGCGAATCCAATCGGTCATGCCGCGCCTGCCGAAGCCGCCGCCCAGATGCAGCTTGTACACCTCGCATTGCGCAGGTGGAAGGCCAGAGGCTTCTGAGGTAGCGGCCAGAGCTGATTCGCCGTTTTGCGTCGGCGTCCAGACCTCGCAGCGCTCGGGTGTCCAGCGCGCGGTTGCATTCATCGGCTCCATCGTGGCGTGATTTTGGTGCGGGTAGGTATAGATCGCTTCGATCTTGCGTGCCGCTTTGGCCAGCGCATCTTTTGCATCGCCCTTGGTGTTGCCCACGGCAGCTTCGGGCGCATCCAGCGCAGCATTGAGCACCTTGGCAAACTCCGCACTGGAGGCTTTGGCATGCGGGCCTTCATCCCACACAATCGGCAGTGCATCGAGCGCCGTTTTAGCCTGCCACCAATGATCGGCCACCACGGCCACGGCGCTATCACCCACCTTGATGACCTTCTTCACGCCTTTCATATTCGTGATAGCAGCGGCATTGAAGCTTTTGATCGTGCCGCCAAACACGGGGCAATCTTTGATCGCCGCATTGAGCATGCCCGGCATTTTTAAATCTGCGCCAAAGATTTGCTTGCCGGTGACTTTGTCTTGCGTATCCAGCCGCGCGAGGCGCTTGCCCACGAGCTTCCAGTCTTTCGGATCTTTGAGCGCGGGCTCGCCAGTAGGCTTGAGCTTGGCGGCGGCTGCGGCCACTTTGCCATAGCTGGTGCGCTTACTGCCATGCGTGATGATGCCTTTATCTACCTTGCATTCGGCGGCGCTCACCTTCCATTCATCTGCCGCCGCTTGCACGAGCAGCGTGCGCGCTGTGGCGCCGCCTTTGCGCACGTATTCCTGCGATTCGCGGATGCCTCGGCTGCCGCCAGTGGAGAAATTACCCCAAACGCGCTGGCGCGCAAGATTTTGGCCGGGTGTGGGGTATTCGGTTTTCACCTTGGCCCAATCGCACTCCAGCTCTTCGGCCACAAGCTGCGCCAAACCCGTGAGCGAGCCTTGGCCCATCTCAGAGCGGGCGATGCGAATCGTCACAGTGTCGTCGGGCGCAATCGTCATCCACACGTTGACCTCTGAAGGCGAGTTTGCAGAGGTTTGCGCTGCGGTAGGCAGATGAAAGCTCAGCATCATGCTGCCAGCGGCAACGCCTGAGCCAACGATGAATTGGCGGCGGTTGGTTGAGAGATCAGGAGCGGTGTTCATGCTTGACTCCCTTCAATGTGCTGAATGTTGAGGCCAGCCACTTTGGCATTACCGCCCGCAGCCACCACCTTGATCGCCGCGCGAATGCGGTTGTAAGTACCGCAGCGGCAGATATTGGTCATTACGTTGTCGATGTCAGTGTCCGTTGGGTTAGGCTTTTCTTTGAGCAGCGCGGCAGCGGCCATCACCATACCGCATTGGCAGTAGCCGCATTGCGGCACATCTAGGGCCACCCAAGCTTTTTGCACCGGGTGCTCTCCATTAGGCGAGAGCCCTTCAATCGTGATGATCTTTTCCTTGGCTTCAATCGTGGAGATCGGCCGCACGCAACTTCGCGTAGGCACGCCATCGATATGTACGGTGCAAGCGCCGCAAGCAGCCACCCCGCAGCCATACTTGGTGCCCGTCAGGCCCAGCTGCTCGCGCAGCGCCCAGAGCAAAGGCGTGGAGGGTTCGGCATCAACGTTTTGAACGCGGCCATTGACATTCAACTGCACCATGGTGGCATCTCCTGAAGAGTGGTCAAGCAACTCTACATCTTCATCCAACAGCGCGGAGCGCGTATGCAGGAATACCCTCAAGCGTGCCGATGTTTTTGAGATCTAACGCGAACACTTTTCGTGTAGTCAAATACATCCCAGAGCGACTCATTTTGTACTCGCTGTAGGCGCTTATCTAAATCAAATTGATCGATCGGATGAATGCTGCTGGCTACTTCAAATGCAATTGCGGTGCGGTCAAAATTGTGGCAATTTACCTGCTGGTTGATATACACGACGCGTCTGCCATCACTCTGCCCAATCAAGCCGCCGATGAGTTGAGTGAGTTGGCTTGTGATCGGATCGAGTCAATCTGTGTACTGCGCATCAATCCATACTTCACGCGGATGCCTGAGCGTTTTTTTCGTGTAGTTTAGCCTTCGCCGACCAACTGTGCGAGTACCGCGCGCACTGTGTGGCTACTGACTTTGAAGCGCTTGCATAGCGCCAACTGTCTGGGCAGCGCTGCCGACTGGCCAAGCCATGCTCAAAAGCGCTTGGCAGATTTTTCTAGAAATTGAAGTGTCGAGCTGATGCAATGCATCACCAAATCTTCCACCAAGGCGAATCTTTGGCCTTGAAGCCATTGGCCATGTAGCTGCTAGAGGGATAATTTTTCTCCAGCACGCGCTTGGCATCGTCGCGCAATTGGTTCATGCCTAATGCGTCGTAGCTCAGCACCATGATGTAGAGCGCTTCTTCTTGCGCTGGCACATTTTGATAATCCGTCACCGCAGTTTGCGCGCGGTTGATCGCGGCCACATATGCATTGCGCGAATAATAAAAGCGTGCTACGTGTACTTCATACTGCGCCAGGGAGTTGACGATGTAGGTCATGCGCGAGCGGGCATCGGGCGTGTAGCGCGAGTCGGGGAAGCGTGTGGCGAGTTCCTTGAAGGATTGGAAAGATTCCTTCGCAGCGTTTTGATCGCGCTCCGACAAATCTTGCTTGGCAATAAAGCCAAAAAGGCCAAGATTGTCATTGAAGTTGATGATGCCTTGCAGATACAGCGCGTAGTCCATACCGGGGCTGGCGGGGTGCAGCTTCATGAAGCGGTCTAGTGTGGCCAAGGCTTGAGCGGGTTCACTGGCTTTGTAGTGCGCGTAGGCTTTTTCTATTTGTGCTTGCTGGGCCAGTGGCGTGCCAGCGGCGCGGCCTTCGAGCTTTTCAAACAGGGGAATCGCCTTGTCGTAAGCACCGGAGTTGACCTCGTCTTTGGCCTCGGAGTAAATCTTGTTGGGACTCCAAGCATCGGTGCGGTCGGCGGTGGGCTTGCTGGAGCAGGCGGCCAAAAGCGCGGCGGCGGCGAGTGCCAAAAGACTTGTTGCGCGCAGAGCGGATAATCGAAGGCTCATTGAAGACACATCCTATAAAGCTGAAGAATGATTATATCGAGCGCGCCAGACACTGATACCCTCCCCGAGCTAGACGAAAGCGATGAGTTGATCAGCTCCCCCGAGGCTGCGCACAACCGCCTGACCCACGAATTCGAAGTGGGCTCCGACCATCACGGTCAGCGGCTCGATCGCGTGCTGGCCCAGCTTTTGCCCGATTCATCGCGCAGCTTCTTGCAGCAACTGATTGACAGTGGCGATGTGCTGCTGGGCGGAGTTGCAGCGAGCAAAGCCTCGGCCAAGGTGATTGCGGGCCAGCCGCTCGTTGTCAAGCTACGCCCGCTGCCGCAAGATACCGCCTTTCACCCCGATAGCGCGGTGGCCAAAAAGCTGGTGATCGTGCATGAAGATGAATACTTGATGGTGATCAACAAAACGCCCGGTCTCGTGGTGCACCCTGCGGCGGGAAACTGGAGCGGCACCTTGCTCAACGGCCTGCTGGCGCACCACGAATGCCACACCTTGCTGCCGCGCGCTGGCATTGTGCATCGGCTGGATAAAGACACAAGCGGCCTGATGGTGGTGGCGCGCACGCGCGAGGCGATGGATGCGCTGATTCGCATGATTGCGGCGCGCGAGGTGCGCAGGCAGTATCTGGCCATGGGGCATTACCCATGGCAGGGCATGAGTCCACGCCACGTGAGCCACCCGATTGGCCGCGACCCACGCAATCGCCAGCGCATGGCGGTGGTGGATTTGGCACAGTATCCCGGCAAAGAGGCCATGACGGATTTTGAATTGCTCTCAAATTCAGAGCACTCTGCGCAGGATATACGCCGGCTAGAGGCCCAAAACGGCATTAAAACAGCCTCCGCAGACCTCTCGGCTGATGGCTTTTGCCTGCTGCGCTGCATCTTGCACACCGGCCGCACCCACCAAATCCGCGTGCATGCCGCGCATGTGCACCACCCCCTGATTGCCGACACCATCTACGGCGGCCGCCCCGCAGGCGGCATCGAGCGCCAAGCCCTGCACGCCGAGCGACTGGCCTTTGAGCACCCGATCACGGGGGAAGAAATGGCGTTTGAAGCAGGCTTGCCGCCGGATATGTTGGCGGGGTGTGCTGCTCTTGGTTTAGAGCTACCTGTCTGACCCCCTCCCTGCTGGGTTGGGGTGAGGGCAGTTTTCAATGGCTCGGACGCTTTACACTCCACCCGCTCACGTTGGCACGCGGCTTGCGATGCGCTGCTTCGGCGCTCTCGCTCGCGCTATCTACTGGTTAGCGCGATGACTTGTTTTGCATGAACGCCTGGATTTGAGCGTGTGCGGAATCCGAAAGTATCGGTGAGATTTGATGCGAGTCATGCGAAGTAGACACTATCAATGCTCGTCATGCCTACGGGCATAACAGGCTGACGCATCACAGCAACGCATACGTCACGCTCGCGCGGCAAACGCTCTTGCCATCTGCGCCTGCCAGATCAATCTCGCCAAACGCCATGCTCTTGCCTGCGCGTAGCACGGTGGCGGTGATGATCGCATCTTGGCCGCTCAAGGGCTTTAGAAAGCTGGTGCTCATTTGCACGGTGGTGCAGGTTCGGAATTCGCCGAAATGTTGCATGAGGGCGAGCACCATCGCAGTATCAGCGGCGGCCATCATGGCTTGGCCGCACAGCATGCCGCCGGTGCGGGAGAGTTGATCGCTTTGCGGTAGACGCAATACAACTCGGCTACCTTGTGCGGATTCAACTTGCAGGTTCAGTGCTTGCACCCAAGGGGCGAAGTATTGGGGGAGGGCGGCTTGGAGTGTTTGAGTGTCCATCAACTGAGAATAGCACTCTTGATGACGAAATGACCATGCTTGTTCTGGCTTTGCGTCATCCTTCCTACAGACCGCAACGCTGTCAGGTCATTTCGTCATTCCGTCATTGCTGCGCAAGCGGCATCCTGGCTCTCAAATGCCCGCAGGCTTGCGCATGGTGCTCATGCGGTCCACAGGTTTGAGCACGATAGTTTTTAAATCTGCACCTTGCAGCACGGTGAGCTTGATCTCGGCCTCGGGCGTGGCGCGGTCCCAGATTTTTTTGTAGAAAGTTTCTAGGTTGGCTACTTTGGCATCGTCCACGGCCAGCACCACATCGCCGGGCTGCAAGCCTGCCGCTTGCGCAGGGCCATCTTTGTTGACGCGCACAATCTGCACGCGGCCACTTTGCTCGCTGGAGGTCAGGCCCACCCAAGGGCGCTTAGAAAGCTTGCTGCTGCCAGTTTGCAGCATCTCGCTCATGATGGGCTTGAG
>JAYVJQ010000114.1:0-14638 GCA_043769055.1 Allobrachymonas sp. | reverse complement strand
CTCAGCTTGGAGCAACACAGCGAAGTGGTCAGCTCTATCGTCTCTTGGGATTGGATTATGGAGGCGCTAATTACTTCATTTATGAATTAGAAGTGGAATAAGGCCGCACAACACTTGTGTTCATTGACTCAGCCGATCGCTGAACTAAGGTGCCTAAGCGAACTTGCTATTTTTTAGCAGCTGCCACAGCCGCTGCCAGCTCAGAGCCCGATTTGTAATGCGGGACGCGAAAAATCAGGCGCTTGCTGCGTTGCCAAAAGCTGTTGGAGCCGGCCACTTCTTCGGCCCAGTATTTATCGGCCAGCTTGGTGTTGGCGGGCACATCAATCAAAAAGCCATCGCGTGAGCCTGCGCCGCCAAAGATGTAGAGTTTGCCATCGATCATGCGCCAGCTATCTGCATCGCCGCCCCAAGGAATGCCGTAGACGATGCCATTGGCGCAATAGCCGCCGTATTGAGGCTGGTATTTGGCAGGCTCTTTGTCGAACAGAGCTTTGTGCTCGGCGCTGGCAAATTGGAAAGTGATGCCTTCATAGACGCTTGAAAATTGCGCGCTACCCATCGCATGCTTGTTCTGCGTGAAATAGGCCACCACATCATGGCCACTCAGCATGACGCTGGGTTTGCCCTCGATCACATGGGCGTTAACAGGCGTGAGCTTGCCGCCAGGGTTTTGCGCGGTGATGGCGGCGCAGCCGCCGAGGATCAAGGCACCCGACAGGATGAGGGGAAGTGCAATGCGTTTCATCAAAATCTCCAAGCGGCTTATTTCTTGGCCGTAGCAACCATCTTAGCCAGTTCTTCTCCGCTCTTGTAATGCGGGACTTTGAACATGATGCGCTTGCTGCGCTGCCAGAAGCTGTTGTTGCCTTTGACCTCTTCATCCCAATACTTTTGGGCGAGTTTCATGTTGCCGGGCACATCGAGCTCGAAAGCATCTTTGGATTCTTTGCCGCCGAAGATATACAGTTTGCCGCCTTCGATGCGCCACGTGTCTGCATCGCCGCCCCAAGGAATGCCATAAACCACGCCATTGGCGCAGTAGCCGCCGTATTGCGGGATGTATTTGGCGGGTTCTTTGTCAAACAGGGCTTTGTGTTCGGCATTGGCGAAGTGGAAATTCACGTTTTCATAGGTGCTGGCAAATTGCGGGTTGCCCATTGCATGCTTAGCCATCGTGAAATACGCCACTACATCATGGCCTTTGAGGATCACTGAGCTTTGCTCGCCTATGACATGCGCGTTGACAGGGCGCAGATTGCCGCTGGGGTTTTGTGCGTTGATGGCAGCGCAGCCGCCTAAGACGAGGGCGGTGGAGATAGCAAGGGCAGACAGAATGCGGCGAACAGTCATGATGCGAAGAGTTTCAAAAATTAAATTTGTAAAGTAGAGACAGGTGAGAGCGGCGAGGGCACGGAGAGTTCCTCATGCAAGCCATCTGCATAGGGCGCAGGCCAAGCCAAAATGCCGCTGGCGCGCTGGCAGCGCTCTTGCAAATCATGCGCATCGTGCCCACCCAAATGCAAGATGCCATAGCGGTAGCTACCCAGCCATTTGAAATCTCGCGCGAGAGAATGGCCTGCTTTGGGAAATTGCAGCAGCAAATGATCGGGAAATTGTGCTTGTAATCGCTGCATTTGCGCGTTGCTTGGCATCGGCGCAATGCGCTGTGGCAAATGGCCTGCGCGCTCGTCGAACACGCGATAGACGAAGCTGCTGGCGCAACCTGAGGTGGCCTCAATCGGCGGCAGCGCCCAAGGGTCGCAGCCATGCGCCAATTCGAGCGCCATCGCATGCAAATTGAGGCCGTCTACGCGCAGGTACAAATCAGCAAACTGGGAGGCCATGCGCGGGTTGAACTCAATCACTTTGAGCTGTTGCGTATCAATGTCGTAGAAGAACTCCATGTTGAACATGCCATGCGTGAAGCCCACCGCATGTAAAAACTTGGCTGCCACCTCCAGCGCTTGGGCTTGCGCCTGCGCGGGCAAACGCGAGGGGTAGTCAAAGCGCATGAAGGCTTGCGTGCCGGGATACATCACGCTGTCCACAATGCCCAGCGGCTTGATGCTTCCCGCAAAGGCCACGCCATCTAAGCTGTATTGGATGCCGCGCGCATGCTGCACGGGCTCTTCCAGCATCATGCTGTGGGCCGTGCCAGCATCGGGTAATAAACGCTTTTGCACATTCTCAAACGGGCGCACCAAATGCTTGATCACCCACAGCTCATACGCGCCAAAGCGCGTGAACGCTTGCAGCTCCGCACGCGAGCGCACGACCTGCGCCAGCACGGAGAAAGCGGCTTTGACGGGTTTGACGAAGACGGGATATTCCAATCCTTCGGGAACATCTTCACCATAGGCGCAGGGTAGTTTTTTATAAGCCACATTCGCTTGCGGGCAGACTTGTTGCAACACTTGGCGGGCATACAGTTTGTGCTGACACGCAGCCACTGCTTGGGGGCAGGTGCCAGGCCATGCCATTTTTTCGGCCAGCAACGCGGCGGCTAGTGCGCCAAACTGCTCATGCTGCGAGCTGACTGCACTCCAGCCTTCTGCCTTGGCCTGCACAGCCAGCTTGGCCACAAAGCGATCCATGTCGAAGAAGGGCAGGTTCGCATTGCTGGGAAATGAGAAGAGATCGAAGCCACGCGAATCAAAGCGATGCCCCGCAGTAGCCAAAGCCTGCGTGGCTGTGGCATCCCAGTCGTAGTTGAATAGCAGAAGAGTTTTGGTCATGAATTCGTGTCTTGTCCCAATTGTCGGAGATCTGCTCTGCTTCTTACAAGCAGCCGCACATAGGACATACGCGAATACTCATGTAATGGATTCAAGGCACAAGCTGCACATCGCCAACAAAGCCATAGCCACTGCCTTGCGTGTTGTCAGCGTCTGCTCCGATAAGGATAGCACTCAGCGCAGGAACTGTGCCGGCCTCATGCCCAAAAGCCTTTAAAAAGTCGGCATAGATATTGCGCTCTTTGCTGGCCCAGGTTTTGAGCGGCGTGCTCTCATTGGCGAGCACCACAAAGCGCACGCGAGCTGTAAAAAGACTTGCTTGCTCATAGCCAACGGCTTCTTTGGCGCCCCAGATGTAGCAAAGCGTGGCGGTGGGGATTTTGTCGCGCGAGAGCAGTTGCGCGAATTTGAACAGGGCTCGCTCGCCGCTGGGGATATTGTCTGCAGGCATGTCAAAGCTCAGGCAGACTTTGAGTGGGCTGTCTTCCGTGGCTTTGGCATAAATATCGGCCTTGGGCAAGGGCTGCTCCAAGCGCCAGCGCCATTTGAGCGTGCTGGTGGGTTTAACTGCTTCGTTCACGGGATGCACGAGCGAGCCCCAAGATTTTTCGGAGCGCACCCGCAGCACATGCAGGCCATCCACATCGGTTAAATCAAATTGCGTGATGGGTTTGTTAAACCGCTCGGGCAAGCCCACGATTTGCCATGGAGCGGGCGGCTGGCTGCCTGCTGCGCTGGAGAAAGTACTCAAACCCGCAGCCCAGACATTCACACCGACCAAGGTGAGAGCGAATGCGAGGAGGTTTCGAGTCATGTTTATTTGCTAATATCGTTCAAACTCCAATCGTAATCGAGATGGCTGATCGAAACAGTCTTGGCCTTGATCTGGTTACGTGCTGTTTCATCGGGTGTGAGGAGATCGGCGTATTTGGCAAACACATCTTCCAATTTGGCAAAGCCTTTGTGGCCCTTCTCAAAATCTTCTTTGAACCATTTGAAGATATTGGAGACTTGCAGCTTGCCGCCTTCGTATTTATTGCGGGTGCGATCACCCAAGAAGCGGCGCATGCCGTCTTCGAGCATGGCATCCATCTTGGGAGCGGTAAAGGCTTCTGGGAAGAGAGCCGGGCAGCCGATGCTCGCGCAGTTCACGGCCACATGCACGCGCGGCTCGGCATACTTGGGGCGTAGCTGCTCATGCTCGATCCAATCGAGGTGGTGCTTAGCTCCCAGCAGGGTAAAGAATTCATTTTTCCACGGCCCACGGTTGAAGCTACCCAGCTCTTTGATGGATTTGATGTCGGGGTATTTGGTGAGTATGATCTCTACTGTGAAAGCGTTGTAAGCATTGATGAGAAATGCCATCTGCTGCTCTTTGCTCCATGCATTGAACGATGCTTGGCTCACAGCAGACAAACTCTCCAGCACCTTGGCAAGCTCTGCGCGGTCGGCGGCAAAGCCTTTGTAATTGGCTTTACTTTGCTTGTTGTCGGGCAGCCATTTCACATGCTTGGCGAGCAGGGCATTCCAAGCGCTGTAATTGTGATCAAAAGTTTGACCAAATACAGCAGTAGCCGGCAGGAATACTGCGCCGAGTGCTATAGAAATAATAGTTCTGCGTTGCATGGATGTTGCTTTCATGATCTTCTCCAATCGTGGTATTTTTTGAGCCAAGCCAAAACTTTAAGCGGCTGATGGGCGCGCTTCCATTCGCCGGCCACATATTTGTTCGCCTCTGCCAGAGTCGGGTAGGTGTGAATCGTTCCTAAGATTTTGTTCAATCCCATGCCGTATTTCATGGCCAGAACATATTCCGCAAGCAAATCGCCAGCGTGTACGCCCACGATGGTCACGCCCAGAATTTTGTCTTTGCCCGGCACAGTCACCACTTTCACAAAGCCATGCGCTTCGCTGTCGGCAATCGCACGGTCCAGATCATCAATGCCGTATTTGGTCACTTCATAAGCAATGCTTTGCGCCTTGGCCTCGGTCTCATTGAGGCCCACACGCGCCACTTCGGGATCAATAAAGGTGGCGGCGGGTATTACCGTGTAATCGGCCTTGAACTTTTTGAACGTGCCAAACAGCGCATTCTCCGCCGCATACCAAGCCTGATGCGCAGCGGTGTGGGTGAACTGATAAGGCCCCGCCACATCGCCTGCGGCAAAGATATTCGGGTAAATTGTCTCTAAATACTCATTGGTTTCTACGGTGCGATTGGTGGGAATGCCCAGCTCTTCCAAGCCATAGCCCTTGAGGCGCGCCACGCGGCCCACAGCGCAGATCATTTGATCGAATTCAATGCGCTTTTCTTGGCCTTCAAATTCTACGATCAAGGCTTTTACACCACCAGAGTTTTCGCAGCGCAGCGCTTTGTGACCGCAAAGAATATTCACACCATCTTCGCGCATGGAATCCATCGCATGCTGAGAAACTTCTTCGTCTTCCCGGATCAGAATGCGCGGGGCCATTTCTACCTGCGTGACCGCGCTGCCCAGCCGCGCAAAGCTTTGCGCCAGCTCCGAGCCAATCGGCCCGCCTCCCAGCACCACCATGCGCGGCGGCACGGCATCGAGCTTGGCAAATTCATCCCAAAGCGTGTCGCTCGTCACATAGCCCGAATCCTCAATACCCGGCAACGGCGGCACCACAGGGCGCGCGCCAGCGGCAATCACGATGCTGCGGGTGGTGAGCGTTTGTTTAGTGCCATCGTTCATGGCAATCTCAACCGTCCAAGGATTGACGATTTTTGCGTAGCCTTGTAGGCATTCCACGCCCAAGCCCGTGTAGCGCTCAATCGAGTCATGTGGCTCGATTGCAGCAATGATGTCGTGCACCCGCTGCATCACGGCTTTGAAGCTGAATTCGGGCTTTGCAGCTTGCAGTCCATAGTTCGCTGCATGGCGCATTTGGTGAGCCAGCTTGGCCGATTTGATGATCGCCTTGCTTGGCACGCAGCCATAGTTCAAGCAATCACCGCCCATTTTGTGGGCTTCGATCAAGGTGACTTTGGCTTTGACGGCGGCGGCAATGTAGCTCGATACCAAGCCGCCCGCACCGCCACCAATCACCACCAAATTGCGGTCATAGCTCTTGGGTTTGACGTGATTCCACTTGGCATACACCTTGCGTTTTTTGATGCCCTCAATGATTTTCTTGGCAATGATCGGGAAGATACCCAGTAGCACAAACGAGCCAATCAGGCCGGGCGACAAAATGCCTTTGAGCGAATCAATTTTTGCGAGCTGCGTGCCCGCGTTCACAAACACGGCCGTGCCCAGCAGCATGCCCACTTGGCTGACCCAGAAGAATGTCCAGGTTTTCATTTTCGTGAGGCCCATGAGCAGGTTGATCACGAAAAACGGCACGAGTGGCACGAGGCGCAGGGTGAAGAGATAAAACGCACCTTCTTTTTCCACGCCTTTGTTGATTTCGGCCATGTCGAACCAAATTTCTTTTGCACGGATTCACCGAGGGCGAAGCGCGCTGCAACAAAGGCCAGCGTTGCACCAATCGTGGACGCAAAAGATACCACGATGAGGCCAACGACTAGGCCGAAGATTGCGCCACCCGCCAAAGTCATGATCGCAGCGCCGGGCAATGATAAAGCCGTGACTGCCACATACAAAGCAAAAAATCCCCCGATCACTTGTAGTGGCTTTTGCGCATACAGCTCGCCAAACTGAGCTTGGCTTTGTTTGATGAAATCGAGGGTGAAGAAGCGCCCTAAATCAAAAGCGAAGAAGGCAATGATGGCTGCAATCAGCGCAAGAATCAGGATGAGTTTGCTTTTATTCATAAAACCTCGTTGTTGGAGTTACGCCTCAAGGCGCAGCTTGGATGCATGTGTTGTGCTGGGTGTGTCGCGCAGCGTATCGGTTTTCTTACCCAATGCAGTCTATCAGCGTCATAAATTCACGCAAGCGGCTGATTGGCTTACTTTTTGAGCGTGTGATAGCCGCCAACAATGCGCGTGGCGATCGTGATGGCGCAGATTGCAGCAAAGCTATAAGCGAACACAGGAAACCACTTGGGAAACAAGCACATCAGGATGAAGCAGATGAGTGTTTCGGTTGCTTCTGCCAAGCCACCGAGAAAATAAAACGACTTATCGGGATATTCGACGGATTCGACACCGCGCTTGGCCGCAAGCGCCGCAAACGCCAGAAAGCTCGCACTGGTGCCCATGAAAGCTGTGAGCAAGACGGCGGCGGGCAGGGCGTTTGTTTTGGGCGATACTATGGCAAAAGCCAACGGAATGCTGGCATAGAACAGAAAATCGAGCGTGATATCCAAATAGCCACCCGCATCGGTCGGCTCAGTTTGCCGGGCAACCGCGCCGTCGAGTGCATCACACAAGCGGGAGAGCAAGATGAACGCAGCGCCCACCAGATAAGCGCGAAACGCAATGCAAAGCATAGCGATCAGCCCGAGGCCAAACGCAAGTACGGTCACATGATCGGCACGTAAACCTGTGCGAACCAAGCTGCGAGCGATTGATTCGATGGCCGGCTTGATCAAAGGCGTCATGTGGCGGTCAAGCATGTTGCAATGCTTCCCATTGAATCACTTGCGCGCTTTTCGCCACATCGGCGGCATCGTGTGTCACCAAAAGCGTGGGCAAGCCTAGCTTGCGGGCGTGACTGAAAACCATCAGGCGAAACTGCTCGCGTAGCGCGCTATCGAGCTTAGAAAACGGCTCATCGAGCAAGAGCGCTTTAGGTTGTGCGAGCAGCGTGCGCATCAGCGAGACGCGGGCGCGCTGGCCGCCGGAGAGCGTGAGCGGGCTGCTGTTGGCAAACTGTTCAAAACCGAGTTCTTGCAGCGCTGCATCGGCTTGGGCTGCTCGCTCAATGGCTGGGCCGTTTGGGCAGGCAAACAATAAATTCTCGCGCACGCTCATGTGGGCAAAGAGCAGATCGTCTTGAAACAGCAGGCCAATCTGGCGCTGGCTGGTGGGCAGATGGTCGATGCGCTGGCCATTGAGCTTGAGGCTTAACTCGGTTTGCAGACCTTCGATTTGCAAACCTGCCGTAGCAGCAAGCAGAGAAGATTTTCCACAACCACTTTGCCCCATGATGGTGATGATCTGGCCGGGTGCGCAGATTAGCGAAAAGTCGCGCAGCAAAATGCGTTGCGCTGCGCCTTGGCCTACTTTGAGATGTTTGACGTGCAGCTCTAAACTCATGAGGCAGAGTGTATGAACTTTCTGGGCCGCCCCAGCCATGCCGCCGCAGCAAACATCAGCGCAGGCAGCAGCCATTGCAGCCATGCATAGGCTGCCACCAGCGAGCGCTGCCCGCCCGAGGCGAGATTCACAGCCTCGGTGGTCACCGTCACGTAACGGCCTTCGCCCACATACAGCGTGGGCAAATACTGCGCCACGCTCACGGCAAAGCCCACCGCGAGTGTGGCCAGCAGGCTTTGCCTCAGGAGTGGCCATTTCACTTGGGCCAGAAACTGCCAGCGGCTTTTGCCCAAAGCTGCGCTGATCTGCCCATAGCGCGGATCAAACCCTTGGTAGGCCGGTGAAAGCGCAATCAAGCTATATGGCAGCACAGCGAGCACATGCGCGAGCAGCACGCCTGCGAAGCTGCCCGTGATCTGTAAATGCAGAGCCAGTCGATGCAGGCCCACCACCCAGAGCACGCCGGGCAGCAGCAGCGGCAAGTAGAGCAGCTTGCGCAAGGCGGCATCCCAGCGCGGTGGCGCGATCTCTAGCCACACCACCGCCCAGAGCAGGCCGATGCTGGCGCTTAAAACCGCCAGCGCCAAGGTGATGCCGATGCTGCGACTGCTACTGGCCACCGATTGCCAAGCCTCCCAGCTTAGGTTGCTGGGCAGCAGCGCGGGAAAAGGCCATACGCCCGAGACACTGCCTACTGCGAGCGCCAGCAGCACTGCGGCATAGACGATTAGCAGGCCCAGCCATACCGCATAGCCAAAAGCTCTTGATGCATCGCGTCCACGATCACCGCCTGTGGTGTGGCTTCTCAGGCGGCTCAGCGCCCACATAAGCGCAGCGCATGATGCAACGATCAGGGTCAGCAACCATCCCGTCGCCGCACCTTGCGCGTTGGTGGCTTCTTCACTGTCTTGCAGCCATTGCCAAGCCCTCACAGAAAGCGTGGCTGGGCTACTCGGCCCTGCAATGAGTGCAGCATCGACGACGGTTAATCCATAAGCCAATACCGCCAACAGTGGCCATAACAAGCGAGGCGAGAGCTGCGGCCACACCACGCGCCAAAATGCGGTGCTTGCGCTGTAGCCTAAGGTTTGCGCGGCTTGGCACTCACGCAGCCAGCGCGCGCCGGTATCGTCGCGTTGCAACTGCGTGGCAGCGGCCCAGAGCAGGAAGGGCACTTCTTTGAAAATGAGCATCGCAATCAGCCCGAGGCCATAAGCATCTTGCGAGGTAGCAATCTGCGGTGGCTGCTCGAATCCGGTAAGCCACGGCGAGAGCACGCGCAAGAACCAACCACTGGGTGCAATCAAAAACACGAAGCCGACTGCAAACGCCGCATGCGGCACGGCCAGCAACCAGCCGAGCTTGCGCACCAGAGCGGCCCACCAAGGCTTGCCAAAAGCTTGCGAGATGAGCCAAGCCGTGAGACCCCAGGCCAGCAGCGTAGAGGCCAAACCCGTCCACAGCGTCATACGAATCGCAGAGCTTAAATTAGGCGCTTCAAACAGTGCTTTCCATGCATCAAAGTTGCCGATAGCCGGCATAGAATATGCGCAGACTGCTATCAAAATAGAAGCAATTGGTAGACTCAGGGCTACGCCAATGATCTGCGACTCGACGGATTTTTTCAATTCAAATCCTCATCAACACAGAAAGCACAGAAGTTTTTCTGCGGTTTCTGTGCAACTTCTGTGCTTTCTGTGTTCCTCTGTTTGGCACTTTGAAACGCATCACGCCCCGTAACGCCGCAGCCATTCTTTCTCAATCGGATCGACCCAGCTGCCATGCGGCTCAGGGATTACGGGTGCAAATTTTTCGACCTGACCATTGGCGCGGCCTGCGTTGAACAGCGCAGCATCTGTGGCACTCATCTTTGCTGGCGCGAGTACTGTAGGGTCGCCCCAAACCTTGATATCGGCCTTGCGGGCCTGCGCTGCGGGGGAGAGCAAAAAGTTGGCCACCACTTGGGAGGCTTCTTTGACTTTGCTGTTAAACGGAATGGCCAAAAAATGCGTGTTGCCAATCGTGCCAGTATCAAATTGATAGCTGACCACGCTGGCAGGTAGGCGGCCTGCGGCGATTTCGTTGGCAGGTTCGTTGGGATTGAAGGTGAAGGCGAGAGACAACTCACCATCAGCCATCATTTGGCGAATGGCGGCTACATTGGCGGGGAATTGCTTGCCAGCGCGCCACAGATGCGGGTGCAGCGCATCCAGATGCTGCCATAAAGGCGCAGTGATCCTCGTAAATGTCGTCGCATCAAAAGGACGATACAGAATCGGTCGGTTGGAGGCGGTTGTCAAGTCGAGCAGTGCTTGCTTGAGGAATGTTGTGCCGTGGAAGTTGGGCGGCTTGGGATAAGTCACGCGACCGGGGTTGGTCTTGGCAAACTGTAGCAATGAAGCGGTGGAGCGTGGAGGATTGCTGGTCTTTTTACTATCTGCAAAAAAAGTCAATTGCGCCATGCCCCAAGGCGCTTCCAAGCCTTGCACGGGCTCAGCAAAGTCGATGCGCGTGGTCGGTTTGCCTACCACATCCACAAACTTGAAGCTAGGCAAGCTCTCAGCCCAAGGGCCAAACAGCATCGCCTCGCGCTTCATCGCCAGAAAATTCTCGCCATTGATCCACACCAGATCGACCGAGCCATCCGCAGTGCGGCCAGCGGCCTTCTCGTTGCGCACGCGCTTGACCACATCGGCGGTATCAGTCACTTTCACATGCTCCAGCTTCACGCCAAACTGCTTTTGCACCTCTTCACCCGCCCAAGCAAGGTAAGCATTAATCCGCTCGCTGCCGCCCCAAGCGTTCATCACCACGGTTTGACCGCGTGCTTTGCGCTCAATCAAAGGCCAGCTCGATTGAGCCAAGCTAAAGGAAGCTAGTGGCAGCATCGCCGACCCAATGAGGGCGCGGCTAGAAAATTGTCTGCGATTGAGTGTCATGGGATTGAAGAAAAAAATGAATGAATATGAATGTCGCATAAAGCTAACTGATCTTACGATGCGATTGCCTCAATGGATCTCTAAAATGCCAACATGACAGAGAAACTTACGCTCAACCAAGTTCAATTGCAGCAAATTGTGAACGAGATTGCTAGCCAAGCGGCTGCTTTGTATGGGCAGGGCAAGGTGGCCACCTACATTCCTGCGTTGGCACGGGTGCAACCGCGCCAATTCGGCATCTCGATTGCCTTGGTGGATGGCACTTGCGTGTCTGCAGGCAGCTACAACACAGCATTTTCGATTCAAAGCATCTCCAAGCTGTTCACCTTCGTGTTGGCTTTGAAAATGGCCGGCGATGAGGTCTGGCAGCGGGTGGGGCGCGAGCCCTCGGGGGCGGCGTTCAATTCGATGGTGCAGCTAGAAACAGAGCGCGGCATTCCGCGCAATCCCTTCATCAACGCTGGGGCGCTGGTGATTACCGATATGCTCACCACCCGCTTTGCGCATTTGGACATCGCGCTCCTAGGTGCGCTGCGTCGCTTAAGCGATTGCCCCGATTTGAACTGGGACATGCAAACCGCCAAATCCGAGCGAGAAACCGCCCACCGCAACATGGCGATGGCTTACTTTATGAAGAGCTACGGCAATTTTGTAAATGAGCCAGACCTGGTGCTGGATAACTATTGCCGTCAATGCGCCATTGAGATGAGCTGCGCTCAATTGGCGCAAGCCACGATGTTTTTGGCCAATGGCGGTTTGGATATTGGGGGGAAAGGTGCATCGGGAGAGCAGTTTCTAAGCGCTGATGATGCGCGACGTGTGAATGCGCTGCTCCTGACTTGCGGCGCCTATGACGCAGCAGGCGATTTCGCCTATCGCATCGGGTTGCCAGTGAAAACGGGTGTGGGAGGCGGCATCGTAGCCGTTGTCCCCAAAGTAGGCACGGTGGCGGTGTGGAGCCCCGAGCTGGATGCCAAAGGCAACTCGGTTCTTGGCGCTTTTGCTTTGGAGCAATTGGTGCAGCGCACAGGGTGGAGTCACGATTGATTCTTAGGGGCTATTTTTTACCAAGCAATTGAAAAGATCGTTAAAAATCGCATCGCGTTGAACGGCAAATGCTTCTCGCATCGGGCGTGCATCCGTGCGCATAGCCCAACGCAGATCATTGCCCAGCGCAGGCGTATTCACGAGATGGCTCTGCACCCAATCAGGATTGAGCAGCCAAGCGATGTTGATCAGATCCCAAATAACCCAGCTGTGCATCTCAGCACTCGGACGGCCCAAGATGCTCCACAGTGGGTTATCAGCAAACAGTTGATGCAGATAAGCACCGATCTTGCCTTGAGGCTGTACATAGCGCTCCAACTCGGCCAAGGAAAGCCTTAGTTGTGCTCCCACGTGATAGCCCGGTAAGTAAACCAAGGGCACACCACTGTCATACAACCACTGGCTGGCCAGCACATCTTGCTCTAAGTTGAACGATTGGTTCACGTGCGGCGCATGGGAGGGGAAGGCGCTTGTCCACACCACCACTATTTTTTGCATGATCTCGGGCGCGAGTAAGAGGGCGCTAGACACATTGGTGGCGCAGCCTAGCGCCACAACGTAAAGCGGTTCATGGGCTGGTATGCTCAATGCGGTGTCGATCAAATGCTGTGTGGCTTCGCTTTGAATCGGTTCACTTAAGCTTGTGATGTAGCCGGGGCTGCCCAAGAAGGTCGGCACAGTTGTTGGCTTGTTCAGCAGCGATTGCACTTTGAGCAATTCATCAAAACTGCGCTGCATCCCAATTTCGGGTGAGTTAAACGGCGGTGCATCATGAGCAGCTTGCGGATAGAGGCTGCGGCGATGCGCAAAAGAAAATGGCGTGGCATACAAGCCCAGAATATTCAAACGATCCGGGCGCAGCAAAGCCCAAGCTACGGCAAATTGATCATCAATCTCATTTGCTGCATCGGTGTCTATCACGATATTCACTTTGCCTTGCGGTAGGCGCAGGCGCTGCAAGTACCAATCGGCAGGCATGGCGGGTGAAATTGTTTGAGGGCGAATCATGGTTTATCAATCTCTCGAGATGGAGCGGGCGATGTGAGCTGCTGCATGCGCTGCCAGTCCGCAGCCTCGTCCACATCCCACAGCGCAGGTAATTCATGCCAGCTCGCACCAGCTTCTTGCAAGCGCTCGCGGGTTTGCGCCATCACGCGAGCCGTGCTCCAGTCGATGCGCTCAAACACTTCGGGCAGCCAGCGCTTCAATCCAATCACCACATAGCCGCCATCTTCTGCCGGAATGAGGCAAGCATCGTGTGAGAGCAGGACACGGGCGGCGGCTTGCAGATGGCCGGGTGCAAGGACTGGGCAATCTGTGCCCATGATCAGCAGTGGCAAGGCATCTTTCTGCGCAAAGTGTTTCTGTGCACACGCTTGCATGCGTTGACCTAAATCGCCCTCTGGCTGTGCATGGCAAACAATTGCCGTATGCCGCACGACGCTGCGAAAGCGGCGATGCGACACATCGGGCGCGCACCATAAGTTAACTTGCCCCATGCTTGATTGAATTGCTGTATGCACACTGTGGCCAACGAAATCACGTTGCAAACGAGCGGCGCGTACAGCACCGATTTCTGGAGTTGCACCCAGGCTCGGGATCAGGCGTGTTTTTGCCAAACCGGGCACGGGTGCTTTGGCAAAAATTGCCACGCTAGCTTGTGCGGTTTCGGGGGCAGGGCGGTAGCCATATTCGTGAGCCAGTTGCTGTGGCGAAGCACCAAAAAAGTAGGCTAAACGCAAGCGCCACATCATGAAAACCGTGCGCCAAACGCCCTCGCGCTCCCACTTGCGAGCCGAGGTGCGCACGCGCTCGCGCAGGCAGGCTGGGCGCGATAGTCGCTTTAAGCGGCCAGACAATTCAATGTCTTCCATCAGAGGCTGGTCAGGGAATCCTCCGGCAGCTTTGAAGGCATCGGCGCGAACAAACATCGCCTGATCTCCCGTGGCGATGCCACTCAAGCGCGAGCGCAGATTCATCATGCTCTGCACTATGCGCAAGCGCCAATCTTTGGCATGAAGCTGCACATCAAATCGCCCCCAAGTGCGTTCGCGCAAGGCCGCCCAAATCAAGGCCACGGCATTACTCGGCAACTGCGTGTCGGCATGCAAAAAGAGCAGCGCATCGGCTTGACTGGTCGCAGTGTCTTGCGCTCCAACATTCATCTGCCGCGCACGGCCTGCTGGGCTGGCCATCAAGCGATCCACCCAAGGGCGCGCACGTGCCCAGCTTTCATCAGTGCTCCCGCCGTCCACCACGACCAGCTCCACACCTTCAGATCGCAGTGGCTGCAGAATAGCTAAGCACTCAGCCAGCGCTTCTCCTTCATTGAGCACGGGGATGACGATGCGCAGAGCAAAGCGGTGAGCTGGCATGAATCAATGCAAACTCAAAGCAAATTCAGGCTGCAAGGCATCCAACTCTTCTGCTACAAAGCGCACACCTGCCTCGCTCAAATAATGGTCCACCCGCTCGCGCACATGCGCCGCCAAAGCAGAATCGAGATTTTGCGCAGACCAATCTTCGCCATCTGAAGCAAGTGCTGCAGCGGCGGGCGATGTCACGCGCCATTTTGCAGACCAAGTGATCGACCACAGCCACATCGCTCTGCGCAGCGGCAGATGCCAGCGCAGCGCATCAAGTGCTAGCGCCTCATCGACTTGGTTGGCCCAAGCGCGGTAGGTTTGTCGCACGGCCTCGGGTTGCAACACGGTATGCGAATCCAC